>NZ_JBKHUP010000007.1:0-126829 GCF_046565525.1 Coleofasciculus sp.
CAGTTATCAGTTATCAGTTATCAGTTATCAGTTATCAGTTATCAGTTATCAGTTATCAGTTATCAGTTATCAGTTATTATCAGTTATCAGTTATCAGGAGCAGGGGGAGAAAATTTCTATAGCTTATTACTCTTTTTCTATTCCCTGTTGACTGTTGACTGTTGACTGTTCCCTATTCCCTGTTGACTGTTGACTGTTGACTGTTCCCTATTCCCTGTTGACTGTTGACTATTCCCTATTCCCTGTTGACTGTTAACTGTTGACTGTTGACTGTTAACTGTTAACTGTTCACTTCAATCGTCCTGACTTAAGAATGCTGACAATTAACCACAATCCTAAAAAACTGGCAACACCGAATAGGACATTACTCAACAGTGAAAGCTGACTTGTTTGCGCTCCTGTCGAGATAATCGCGGCACCCATAATCAAAGACCCTACCAAAATACTAAACGAAAGCCGATTGGCTGAATCATCCAAACTCCGGCGCAGAGGGTCAATATCTCGAATTATGATATTCCACTTTAAGGTTTCTGAGGTGATTCGGTCAAGAAGTAACTCCACCTGACGGGGAGATTGCAACGAGAGGCTTTTGATATCCAGAGCAGTTCGGAGAAAGGTTTGCAAGGGATTTGAACCCAAAAGCTGACGCCGAAATAAATCGGTCATCAAGGGTTTGATTTCGTCGAGGAGATTTACCTCTGGATTAAAAGTACGAGCCACCCCTTCTAAGTTGGCTAGACACTTGGAATATAATCCCATATTACTGGGTAAGCGGACTCGGTTATTTCGGGCAAGTTCCAGGATTTCATAAAAAACCTCACTGAAGTTGATTTGTGAGACGCTGAGGTTGTAGTATTTTCTCAGCATGCGATCGTAGTCATTTTCCAACCGCGATAAGAGTACGGGTTGACCGGACTCAGACAGTTGCAGCGTTAACTGGGCGCAGCGTTGAGCATCTAAATCCACGATCGCGAGTAACATTTCGGTTAAAATTTGCTGGGTACGTGGGTCTAAACGCCCAACCATTCCGCAGTCCAAAAGCGCTACGCGACCATCTTGGAGGTAGAATAAGTTGCCCGGATGAGGATCAGCATGGAAAAAACCATCCACATAGAGTTGCTGAAAAAAGGCACGAAATAACAGCGTAGTAATTTCTTTGCGCTGTTCCATCTCAGTTTTGCTATCCGCGCCATTTTGCTCTACCGAAAACTGGGCTTCGAGAATGGGTTTACCCTCTAACCATTCCATCACCATCAGTTTCTGTGTCGTCAACTCCCAATAAATAGCGGGAACCACGATTTGCGTTGGGTCAAACCAGCGACTTCTGGAAAGATTGCGCCGTAATTGGTCAGTATAGCTGGCTTCTTTGGTAAAATCGAGTTCTGCTTCTAGGGCGTTGGCAAACTCATCCGCCAAAGCCACGACATCATAGTCTTGTCCAAAATCGGTGCGCGAGACTAAATCGGCTAAACTTTTAATTATCGCGATATCCTGAGGAACAACCTTATCAATTCCTGGACGCTGAACTTTCAGCGCTACCTCCTGACCATTTTTTAAGGTAGCTCGATGGGTTTGGGCAATAGAACCCGCAGCAACGGCTCTGGGATCAATTTTGGCAAAGGTTTCTTCTAAGGGTTGTCGTAGTTGTTTTCGCAGCAACACTTCAACCTCACTCCACGCCACAGGTGGTACTCTAGCTTGGAGTTCCGAGAGAGCATCAATATAATCGGCGGGTAACAAATCGGGACGAGTACTCAGCAATTGTCCCAGCTTCACATAAACCGGTCCCAATTCTGTTAGCACGTTACGCAGCACCTCTGGGGGAGGTAATTGTGGTTTGTCAGTCTTGCTACCGGTTAGCAGTCTTCGCATGTACTCCCAACCATTGCGGAAGACGACTTCTAGAATGTCACGTTGTCGAGAGCTGTTTTGAGTTAAGGAGAACATGATTTATACCGATAAGCTTGGAATTGAGGTTAGTCTAGGAGTCAGGAATCAGCAGTAATCTAATCCCTTAACTCAATGATTCTATATTTACTATAAGAAATAATTTAAGAATTGCAGGAATTTACCAGGCTGACAATCAGTCTACAGGATTAAGTTTTGAAATAAAATCGGAATCAACACATTTCGACTTGCCTGCATCCTACAGGTTACTCAACTTACACAGCCGTTTTCAGTTCGATAAGATACACTTAAAGACTACATAGCCAACGTGAGATAGAAGCCAGTTGATCTTCACCCGTTAAGTTAGCTGCATTTGTCAGCGTTTCTTCCTGTAGCTGACGCCAGATTTCACCTGCCATTGCCTTGGCGATCGCGGCTCCAATAAAGAAGGTATGCGGTTTTAGTTCACGAGTCATAAATGCTTGATTGATTCGGTAGAGTGCTGAACGAGCTGTCTTCCAATGTTCATCAGCACCAGCCGGATCAATGCCGCCTTTTAGTTCTCCGAGAGCCAGGTAAACAGTAGGAAGTTTATAGGTTGCTTTAGCCAGTTTTTTTGTCGCCAACTCTTGGGGACTACATCTTAACAGGCATAAATCTACATTGTTTCTTATAAAAGGCACAGTTAAGTTATAGATAAGAGTCCGGCTTTGCTGATTATTTTTCCAACTTAACCCTTTTAATTGCAATTCAATGTCTACATCTTCATCAGTCATTTGCAGCCATTGATTCGTTCTTGAATGTAGCCACTGATAAGATTTACCTGCAACAGTCAAAGTAGATAGCAACATACGAGTTAACTTCCGTTGGGCTAAGATTCCACCAACATTCCCCATGGAACCGCCAAGGGTATCTCCTCGTATAAGCAGAAATCGAAAGACTAACTCCTCAATAAAATTTGCGCCTGCTGGCTCAAGGAAATTTTCGATTAATCCCCGAATTGCTGCCATTTTATCTTGAGAATCTAGATAACCCGCCGCTTTATCTGAAACTCCTGCTGCTGTTAATAAGGCAGGTTGTATGTCCTCAACATCAGCCAACTCGATAGGGGTTTTGGTTCTAGATGCAGCCGCTTTCAAAACTCTTGCTTGCTCGACAAAGGGTGTAGCACGTCGATTTTTTTCTAAAGCTAAAGCGACAAAACCAGATCGAATTGCTGCATAAGGAGTCACTAAGTCATCACTAGAATTTAAATGCTGACAATATGGCTTATCCGTTGTCATCAGCATTTTCTCCACACATAAATACACTTACGCAATGGTTCTCGCCCGTGTGCGCCCATTTGTTGACTACTATTGCCTTTGCCATTGGGTAAAACGAGAATAGTTTCAACATCAAATCCTAGTTTTTCGGCTAAATCTGAAAGAATCAGATCCACGGAAATACTAGCTCCAGGATAGCGAACATTATCATTCACCATAATTAAGGGAGCATTGGATTTCAAAACTCGCGCACATTCAGCGATTGTACAAGCCATTTCGTAAAAGTAGCCACGAACCCTACGGGGAATTCCCGGGTTATTTAAAATTT
This sequence comes from Coleofasciculus sp., assembly GCF_046565525.1. Taxonomy (NCBI): domain Bacteria; kingdom Bacillati; phylum Cyanobacteriota; class Cyanophyceae; order Coleofasciculales; family Coleofasciculaceae; genus Coleofasciculus; species Coleofasciculus sp. Next base: position 3,478 of record NZ_JBKHUP010000007.1, read on the forward strand.
CCCGTGCTTTTTGGTCATATAAATAGTTCAAGATAGCTTGTAATAATTCCTGTTGCTCAGCCGCCGCGATCGCGGATTTCCAATGAGGATTAATTTGGAGTAAATCTTTGGGGCGATTTTCAACAGTACAACTTAGCATTTGTTGTCTCAAATTTAATAGTTCCTGCTCGTTGATGCCCAACAATGCTAATTCTAAGGCATAAGTTCTTGTGTAATCGTAGCGATTACAATAGGGAGGCGAAGTTAAAATAGCATTATATGAACTATCTGGTAACCTTGGCATTAAATCTAGACATGAACCCTTGTCAAGCTTAATCTCACCTAATTCCTTCTCTACCGAAAAAGGGCATTGATACCCATTTCGCTAGCGACAAATAGGGCTGTACCACTCCCAGCGAATGGATCTAATATTGTGCCGTTAGTAATCCCATAACGCTGCAATAGATAGTCCACCAAAGCAGCAGAAAAGGCTTCCTTATACTTATACCACCGATATATTGAGCGAGTTTTATTGGCTTGATAACTAACCAGGGAGCGGTTAAGCTGCTCATGGACAATTAACTTGCTGTTGAAATGTTTTGATAATTTAGAGTCTAGGTGTTCAATTTCACCTAAACTGGGTTGAACTGATACCATTTACACTAAGGAGGTGGACACAATTAAAGTTAACGGTTGAGATTAGGGAACTGCTTAACAGGGAACAGTAAGGGTTTGAGGGCAATTTACAAAACTTAATACAGTACCGTTTTCTTTTGTCCGACTACTTATGCACGGGTAAGCAGATTTTAATGTAATGGTGTAGGACAGCTAATTTGATAGGTTAGATGGGGCTTGTAGTAAGGGCTTTAGCCCTATATTCGGTTGGGTTTCCTTGTGTCAACCCAACCTACAACCTATTCCACAATTTTAGCTGTGTCAGTCCAGTAGTGGTGTAGCACATCTAATTTGATAGATTAACATCCAGCCACTGTAGGGGCGCACGCGACCTGCGCCCGATTCAATCTTCACATCTAATCTGCAATTTTAGCTGTGTCACGCCAATAGCCAATTTAGCTGACTAATTCGGTTTCTCTCACTTCAGCAGAAACCTTGGCTTGTTCCGCTAAATACTCCGCTAATTGTGCTTCAATATTATCCCGGACAATTTGACGGTACTCCAGAAAATGCTCTAGATGAGCGCAATTGACAATATAACGCTCAAAGATGCGGGGATTGTTTTGCAAAATGGAGAATAATTGACGCCAAAATTGGAACCGAGTGGAACGCTTAATTCCCTGTCGCCACATAATAATTAATAGCGCCCGCAGAGTCATCCAGTCTGGTATCTTGAATTTGCGCTTGTGCGGCGTGGGTTGCATCTGGAGGAAATGGCGATGCACTCGCCCCAGATAACGGTGGGGTTCGTACAGTTCCCAGAAACAACTGACATATTCGCGAGCGAGTTCTTCTACAGGACGAGTGGGGATAAAATTAATTAGGGTTCCTTGGTGAATATTCGCTTCCTTATCTTCTTCTAACAGACGTTCCTCTCGCTTAAGTCGATGCCATAACGCCGTATTAGGCAGAGCCTGAAGCATACTCACCATGGCTTGGGGAATGGCTGTAGCTTCGACAAACTCGATAATGCGATCGCCTGCTCTGGGTTTTTCTCCATCAAAGCCAATAATAAACCCTGCCATCACCCGCAGTCCAGTGCGATTAATGGTTTGTACCGCTTCCATCAGAGAGTTGCGAGTATTTTGGAATTTTTGGGTGAGGGATAGACTCTCCGTATCCGGTGTTTCAATTCCCAAAAACACACCCGTAAAGTTAGCCGCTATCATCAGATCTAGCAATTCCTGATCCTGTGCCAAATCGACGGAAGCTTCTGTACTTAAGCGGAACGGATAGCCGTGTTCTGCCATCCACGGTCCGAGTTCTCGCAATAATAGCTTAACGTTCCGCTTATTGCCAATAAAGTTATCATCCACGAGGAAAATCGAACGCCGCCACCCCAAGTCATAGAGTCGTTGTAATTCGGCGAGTAGTTGCGCTGGGCTTTTCGTGCGCGGCTTACGTCCATAGAGGACAATAATGTCACAAAACTCACACTGAAACGGACAGCCTCTGGAAAACTGTACCGACATATCACTGTAGTCGCTTAAATTCAGTAAGTCATAACGAGGAATCGGGGTATTGGTGACATCCGGCTTTTGTCCATCAGAACGCAATACGCCAGAGGTTTCTCCGCGTTCCAGCGCTTCGACAAACTTGGGTAAGGTAATTTCCCCCTCATCCAAAATTAGAAAATCGACCCCAGCTTGTAATGCTGTATCGGGTACAGAGGTAAAGTAGGGACCTCCGGCTGCAACTGTCTTCCCGCGCCGCTTGGCTTCCCGAATGATATGCAGCAAATCAGGTTTTTGCACAATCATCCCGGATACAATGACCAAATCTGCCCAATCCCAATCAGCCTGGGTTTCTAACCTCGCATTCCGGTCTACCAGACGGAATTCCCAAGTCTGAGGCAATATCGCTGCCACTGTAATCATACCCAAAGGCGGCAGAGTCACCTTGCGTCCAACCAGTTCGATGGCTTTGTCAAAAGACCAGAAGGACTTGGGAAACTGGGGATAAAGGAGTAAAACGCGCATTGTAGTTTAGGTAGTGGGCAATGGGAATGAGGGAATTCTCCTGTGTGGGGTTTTCCCATTCCTAATTCCCCATAGTATAGTATAGTTCCATTTCGGATGGAAAAGCAGGGGAGGCAGGGGAAGCAGGGGAGGCAGGGGAAGCAGGGGAAGCAGGGGGAGAGAAAGTTATATCTTTGAATGCAACTTGGTATTAATGAATTGGGATTATTTTTGAGCAGATTAACGCATTGGCTCTAAAAATGTCTCAACTTGACCATCTGGATTAAGTACGACCCGAATTATCGGATTCCTGTCTCCTTCAACGGGTGACACAAAAGGTTTGCCTACTAACGGAATACCGGTTTGTTGAATGTGAACTTGTGAGGCTCCTCCGAGAGGAATAATCCGTTCAATGGAACCATCTGGGGCGATAAATAGCCGATACTCTAGCGCTTTTGTCAAGTCCTCTAGCGGTTGCCATCGCTGTTGCAGATAGTTTCTCGCCTGTGCAACTTGGGGAATCGTGTCAAAGAGTCTATCCCTCGCTGCTTCATTGGTATTACCCAACTCGGTTGGCTCTGTCTCTATTGAGAGAGAAGGACGAGGGGTGAGAACAGGTGAACGACTTGTCGCTCCTGGGAGTTCCGGTGTAGCCGGAGTGACATCAAGAGGGGGAAATACGGGCAGAGGTGGGGGTGTTGCGGGTATTTTGGTCGAACTAGGTGACCTTTGGGTATTGCTAGGGGGCGCTGGAAGGCGACTGGGCTGGGTAGGGGGTGGAGTGGGAGATGCTGCTGTACTCGGCGCGGTTTGAGCAGGAGGGCGCTGGGGTGGAGGCGCGATGGAAATCTCTGGGCGTTGGAGTACTGGTGCTGGCGATGAACTTTGAGCCGATGGTGTTGGGGGTTGAACGGGTTTGGGGGGAGGTAATGTGGGAGCGTTGGCTAAGGAGGGCGGTATCGTTGGAGTCGGAATCGGCGAAGGCGGCGAAGGTAAGGGTGAGGTTGTGGGTAGTGGCGGTACTTGAGCCAAGTTTGAGGGGACTTCTTCGGCTGAATCTGAGGCTTGATTGGGGGTTGAGGTTGCGGTTTTCTGAGTTAATTGGGATTGATTGAACCATCTCACACCCGCCGTAGTTAATCCTACGGCTAACACGACGGCGGCGGCGGCTTTTGTCCAAAGGGGTAGGACTTTGGCGGTACCAGCGCGACTAGGATTGGGTAAGGCTAAAATTTCTGCCGCATAGTCATCTAAAGCTGTGGCTAAATCGAATAGTTGTAGGACACTTAAGTACACTACTGATCCAGAGTCTTCGTTTGCTAGTTGACCGAGAACTAATTCATGGGTAACTAACCCTTTGGGTTTTAGGGTAATGCCTAAGGGTAGCGTCCAGGGTTTTAAGGGTTGTAACTTGGTGGATGGTATTTCAGATTCTTGAGTTTCTTGAGGTTGAGCCGAGGAAACTAAGGAGATAGGAGACGCTGAGTGTTGGGCAATAGATTCGGATGCGTCTGGATGATCAGGTTGTACAGAAGGCGTTAACTTAGTCCAGGGTAATGGTTGGGAAGAAGCGTTGAGGAAGTTTTGTATGTATTGGCTAACCGCCTCATATAAGACATCCAATTCCGTGCGATCGCCTTTTATGGTAATCAGCTTTTCGTCAGGCTGTCGCGGATCATCAAAATGTAATTCAAACTGTAAGTCTTTCACCACAGACTTCCCCACCCATCGCGACAGGGGTGAAGTTTTTGCCACAATTTCCAGAGTACAAGTAGGTGGAGTATAGCGGTGTAGAACTGAGCTAGGCATTATCATTTTTTATTCGTCATTTGTCATTCGTCATTTGACACAAAATTTTCGCACTTAGTCAGGGCGGGTTTAGTTACATCCAGGTGCAAAGGAAAAGATAGTAGTGAAACCCGCCCCTACGCAGATGCTGAACCTAATAAGGCTAACCAGAGACGCCGATGACCGTGGGAATCACTGTAGAAGAGTAAATCAATGAGTAGTTTGAATGCCAGTTGATTAAGTAAATCCATGGATACATTGTCTCCTTGCTCCATCCGTTCCTGATAGGTGTTAACAAATGTATCCAGATAATCTCCTAACAAAGCAGTACGATGGGGTTCACTATTTTGTTCAGTCATTTGTTCCAAAAGGGCTACAGCCCGACGAATGAGTTCCTGATACTGTTTAGCTAAATGGCAAATAATCAAAACGAGCGATCGCGCTTCTTCCACATCCAATTTTTTGCGCCCCCCTGAACTTTTACGCTGGGGGTTAGACTGACGCAGACGCCATAACCCGACGCGATCGGACACCACTGACTCTAAATTCAAGTCAGCCGCCGCTTGCAGCATTGCTTCAGAACCAATACCCGCCAAGGCTTCCAGCGCCATCAAGATTAAGTCCAACTGGGTTTTAATGTTATCCAGTTGTAGAGAGTCTGGCACTTGAGCCAAGGGCAAATCCTGCCAAGCGTGAGACGATGTTGGCGTCTTTAGGGTAGAGCGCATAACGTTAGTGTAAGAAATTTAATCGGGCGGGTGGATGTAGTTACCAATCTAGAAACACGACTTTTAGAGTTTACATCAAGTTTCCTTGGCGCAGAATTGAGGAGCAGAATCCCCTTTTGAGGAGGCGATTGAAATCGCTGCTACACTTGCCCTTTAGTCCGCCTGCGCGGACTGGGTTATAACGGGGGTAGCGTTCCCCGGATATGGATTGGTAACTACCTTAATCCCCCCGGTGCTTTGGGGGGAAATGTTCCCTCCCCTTTATAAGGGGAGGGTTAGGGTGGGGTAGAGTCAAGGTATTGCTGGAGTTTTCCGCTTAAGTTGACACCAATGCACGTCGGTGCGCCCCTACAGGTTTTGGGTATGAGGCAATCTATCAAATTAAGGTTTGCCACACCACTACGATGGTGATAATAGGGCACGGCAATGCCGTGCCCCTACCCAATCAATTATCCCTTTGTGATCAGGGTACGATACTATCGTGCCCTAGTTAGCTATTGCAGCTATTTCAGGTAAGCTACCGTTACTCCCGATCCGCCTTCCGCTTGCTTGGCTAATTCAAACCGATCAACGAGGGGATGGCGTTCTAAGAATTCATGTACCCCAGCCCTTAATTTTCCAGTTCCCTTACCATGAATAATCCACAATACCCCAGAGGCTATGGCTTTGGAAATGGCTTGTTCTAAATCGACTTCAGCATCGGCGATACGAGATCCGCGTAGATCAATCGTATTTTTCTCGGTGCGAATCGGGGGAGTCGGCGGGGATGAGGGGGTTGGTGCGGGGGTAGATGCGGGTTTTGATTTTACCGGGATATGCGCCTTTTCACCCTCTAGGGATTCGATATCCGCAAGGGATACAGTCATCTTCATTAAGCCAAAGCGCACGGTGAGATCTCCATCTTCATCCGCAGGGGTCAAGACTTCCGCCGTTTGATTTAGACGAGGAATGCGGATACGATCGCCCACTTTGGGTTGAAAGGCTGGTTTGGCTTTCGCCGCAGGTGTTTTAGGGATATGGCGCTGCTCAATTTCCTTTAGTGCATCGGTGGCTTTTTGAGCATTTTGAGCGATTTTGGGTCCTTGCTGCAATTTGCGAATCACCTGGGCAATTTCTGCTTTGGCTTGGGCGATCGCGTCTTGTACCGCCCGTTCTTGGGAGAGTTTCAACTCCCGTTCTCTCTCCTGCAAGAGTTTGGCTTTACTGGATACTTCTTGATGCAAACGTTCGGTTTGCTGGAGGAGTTGGTTGGCTTCTTGGGCTTTGGTTTCCTGATCACGCCGTTGGGCTTCGAGTCCAGAAATTACCTGGTTCACCTCTTGTGAACTGCTTCCGACTAAGGTTTGAGCCAGGGATACCACGTCTGACTTTAACCCTAACCGTTGGGCAATGGTTAACGCATTGGATCGACCGGGTATTCCCCATAGTAGGCGATAGGTGGGGGAAAGGGTGACATCATTAAACTCAACCGAGGCGTTTTCAAATCGTTCATCTTGATATTTCAGCGCCTTAAGTTCACCATAGTGGGTCGTGGCTACGGTAAGCTGAGCATGATCTGCCAGATATTTCAGGAGTGCGATCGCTAAAGCACTTCCTTCGGCTGGATCAGTTCCTGCGCCAATTTCATCCAGTAAGACTAGGGCTGATTTGGGGTGTGGGGTGTCTGGTTCCCTTTGTGCTAAATCATCTTCTCCCCCATCTGTAGAGACATTGGATGCAACGTCTCTACAATTTTCCAACCCATCTAAAATCCGACTAATCCGGCGAATATGACCGGAAAATGTCGATAAACTTTGCTCCAAAGACTGTTCATCACCGATATCTGCCAAAATTTGCTCAAACCAAGGCAATTCTACGGGTTCTTTGGCGGGGACAAATAAACCCACTTTTGCCATGAGTGCAGCTAACCCCAATGTTTTTAAGGTAACGGTTTTACCCCCTGTATTGGGACCGGTAATCGCCACAACTCTTATATGGGGCTGAATCTGGATGGTAATGGGTACAACTGGGGCATCTTCTTCATGCTGATGCTGCCATACTAGCAGGGGGTGTCGTAGCTGGCGCAGGGTAATCGAGTCTCGTTCATTCGGATCAATGAAGCGCGGCGGATTTGCCTGAAGCCAGAGGCTATATCGGGCTTTGGCGGTGGCTAAATCTAACCGAGTGGCGACGGCTAATACCTGTTCGAGATCTAGTTTAACGGCGGCGACTTGTTCGGTTAACACACGACGCACGGCTTCAGCTTCGGCTTGTTCTCGTCGTTGATAGGTTTTGAGTTGATTACCGAGTCCAATGATCGCGTTGGGTTCAATGTATAGAGTAGCACCCGTACTGGAAGCGTCATGAACGATACCCGGAACCGAGTCTTTCTGGGGGGCTTTCACCGGGAGAACAAAGCGATCGCCCCGTTGAGTAATTAAGGGTTGCTGGAGGGCAGCGCCTTGGCGTTGTACGATATTCTGGAGCGTTTGATAAATGCGATCGCGTAGGGATTTAGTGTGTTGTCGAATTTCTGCTAGTTTCGGACTAGCGCGATCGGTGACATCCCCGCGTTCGTCGATACAACGATGAATTTCTTGTTCTAATTCGGGATAGGTACGGATATCAGCAACGAGTTGGTTGAGAACGGGGATATCCTCTTGATCATCGATAAGACGTCGTAAACGACGCACACCGAAGAGAGTTGTCGCGATCGCGAGTAAGTCTTCTCCTGATAATATCCCTTGTCGTTGTGCGCTCTCTAGAGCATCACCAATATCCTGAATCCCCTCAAATGTCCAGCCACTGGTTAACCGACTTTCGAGTTTATAGACTTCTTTTGTCTGCGCCAACAGGTGCAGGCTTTCTGTTAAGGTGGCGGGAGGATGAAGATGGCGAGCCGCGATCGCGCCCAGTTTAGTGGCGGCGAAGGTTGCCAAGTGTTGGCACAGGCGTTGCCATTCGAGTAGTTCTAACGTTTCAGATTGAATCAAAGCCCAACTTTAAAGCTTATCTTATATGTTCATTATTAGACAATTTTCCCAGAGAGGCGAGTGAGTCTAACCGTACTCTATCTAAAAAATCTTGTCGAGTCGTTCCCTGGTGGGAGGAAATAGTCGATGAATTCTGCCAAAAGGAGAAAGAATTGCTCATACACCCAGTCTACAAGTTGACTATGCCGTTGCTTCCCTGGGGCTAGGTAGGGAGCTATTCGTGATCCAGCCTTGTTCTTCCCAAGGTTCAAGCGGGGCGATGGAATAATAGGATGTTATTTCCTCAAGCTGGCGCAAATCCTCAAGCTGTACTCCCTGAAAGAGTTTTTCTAAGGCTTCGCGATCGGCTGGGGTTAGAGGAACCCTAGGGTGTATGCAAGTCTGTGTCTGTTTTGCCATAATTTAACCAAAATCAATTTCCACAGTGGGATGTTATGAATAAATATTACAGAAGCTTTACATATATCCATCTGCCATTTTAGGGAGATTGTTTGCTCCGGGCTTCTGACTAGAGGGGCAAATCACAGATTGTGTCTTTTGTCAATATATTCCTGAAATGTATAGAGTTTAATTAATCGGAATTTGAATCCAAAACTCTGTTCCTTGTCCCGGTTCAGAATGACATTTGAGAATACCACCATGTTTCTCGACAACAATTTGGTGGCTAATTGACAAACCTAATCCTGTTCCCTTACCAACAGGTTTTGTGGTAAAGAAAGGATCAAATAACCGATCGCGGATGGTTTGGCTCATTCCGGGTCCATTATCGCGAATCCGAATCACGGCTTGATTATTGTCTACAACCTCAGTACTAATCCAAATTGTTGGTTTAAGGTTAAATTGTCTATCTTCGGCTGTAATTGCTCCGGCTTTTATTTCACCATCAAAGGCATCAAGGGCATTGCTAATAATATTCATAAAGACTTGATTCAGTTGACCAGCATAACATTCAATCGGAGGCAAATCACCGTATTCTTTAATCAACGTAATCCCCGGAGAATTCCCACAGGGTTTCATCCGGTTGCGGAGAATCAGCAAGGTACTATCAATGCCTTCATGAATATTGACTGCCTTCATTTCGGCTTGATCAAGCCGCGAGAAATTCCGTAGCGAAATCACAATCTCTTGAATCCGATCTGCTCCCATCTTCATTGAGGAGAGCATTTTTGGCAAGTCTTCGATGAGGAAGGATAACTCAATGTCTTCTATAAACTCTTGAAGATCTGGAAGCGGATTGGGATAGGATTGTTGATAACATTCGATCAGTTGTAATAAGTCGCCAATATAGTTCGTCGTATGGCTGAGGTTCCCGGTGATGAAATTAACCGGATTATTGATTTCGTGGGCGATACCGGCTACCATTTGACCGATGGTAGACATTTTCTCGGTCTGAATTAACAGCGATTGAGTTTGCTTTAATTCCCTTAATGCTTGCTCTAATTGGTTTGCCTGGGTTTGAGCCGCCTGCGCTGTTGCCAAAGTTTCAGCGAATAATTCCGCATGTTCAATCGCGATCACGAGTTGATCAACCACCGCTTGCAATAATTTGACTTCGCGATCGCTCCATTGGCGCGAACCCTGATAATGACTGCATATAATCGCCCCCAGTTGTCCGGTTTTGGTTTGTAATGGTAGAACTAACCCTGAGGTAATTCCCCAATCGGCGAGTAGGGATCGGGTTTCGGGGGCTAAGTTTTGAGTTTGGCGGATATCATTAATTCTCAGGGGATGTAATTTGCCAATAATGTCCGCTATGGGGACAAGTTGTGGCGGGAGACAGTCTCCTAATAAACTGGGTAAATTTGGATCTCGTGCTTCATGGGTAACCCGCAAACTGGGCTTTTCTGAATTGGACTCTAACCATAAAAAGTGACAGCCGTCAACCTCCAGTAAGCCGCGAATTTCAGTGACAGCGGTGTCTAGGATTGTATCAAGTTCTAGGGAATTGCGAATTTGACTGGCTAACTGAAACAGTAACGCTTCCCGGCGACTGAGGAGTTCTTCGCGTATCCAAATCCGGTCAATAGCTACCGCGATCGCATTAGCCACCCATCCCAATACCCCTTGTACAATTTTGGAGAAGGGTTGGCAACTGTGTAACCCAATAAACCCAACCAGGTGAGACTCGACAATCAGCGGGTAAATCCCGATATAGCTTTTGTTGGACAAGTCATTTCCTGGGGTTAAGATAGGACGATGAATCGGCTTTAGGGTTTGGGCGACTTTGGCGATTAAGCCTTGGTTGGTGAGGAGGCGTTGGGGGAATAGGTGTGTAGGTAAATGTTCGCCACTATTTGCTTGCAATTCTAAGACTAAGGGCATTTGGGTCTCCTCAGTAATGCCAGCCACTGTCCAAATTCCAGCACCGAGGGCGTTCAGATGACGTACCATGGCTTCGGTACAGCGTTTGAGACTTTCGCCCAGACTGCCGTTTTGTCCAACGAGAACAGCGCCAATATCGGCTTCTAAGGTGGACAGACGGGATCGTTCTAGCAGACTGGCTTTACGGTGCTTAGTATGGGTAATATCACGGGCGATCGCATGGACGACATCGGCTTCGGCTAAAGGCAAACAGTTCCAAGCAAGCCATTTATAAGATCCATCTTGACATCGATAGCGATGCTCAAAATAAACGTCTGATGGACTGCTTAATAGGGTTTGCCAAGCCGTTAATGTAGCGGTACGATCTTGAGGATGGACGAAATCGAGGAATGGTTGAGACAGGAGTGTCTGTTGGCTATAGGCGAGGGTTGTTTCAAAGGCGGGATTGATCCGCTTAAACGTACCATCGAAGCCAATAACTGCCATCAAGTCAGGGGATAGGGCAAAAAAGCGATCCAGTTCAACTTTGGCTTGTTTTTGTTCCGTGATATCCTTGCAAATTGAGATATATTCATAAGGATCTCCTTGGGCATCAATTAAAGGCACGATGGTGGTATCGACCCAATAGAAACTGCCGTCTTTGGCACAATCCTGGATATCGCCTCGCCAGATTTTTCCTTGGGAAATCGTGTGCCACAAGTCCTGAAAAAACTGCGGTGGATGATAGCCAGAACTGAGTAGATGATGGTCAGCGCCGTAAAGCTCATGCCGGGAATATTTACAGATCTGGCAAAATTTATCATTAACGTAATTGATTTTACCGTGACGGTCTGTAATCGCGACAATTGAAGACTGATCCAGCGCCACTGTCATATCGACCAGGTTTTCAAAGGACGTTTGTAGGGCTTTTTCCAGCCGTTGACAGTGATGAACCTGGGTTGCCAAATTGATCACTTTCTTTTGCCACTCTAACTGTGCGATCGCCTGTCGGCTTAATGCGGCTAGGGAGTCTTTTTGTTGTACGGTTAACTGTCGCGGAACTTGGTCGATGACCAATAAAATACCCACCGTTTCATTTTGAGGGGTAACTAAGGGAACGGCGGCATAAAATCGGATCGGGAGTGAACTTGTCAGGGATTGATCTGAGGCTAGAGTATCTTCTACCACCAATAGCGGCTGATCTTCCCTTGCCAAATGTTGCAGGATTTGGCGACATAATCCTAAGTACTGCGGTGTAGAATCGACTTCTAAACCCACTTGTGATTGTAACCACTGACCTTTGGTATCCCGGAGACTGATGAGTGCGATCGGGGTTTGGACAACGCTAGCGGCTAAACGAGTTAAATCCTCAAATGTTGCTTTAGCTGCCATATCCATATGACGATCTGGATAGAGTTGCTCAAGGTTGACTGTTGTGTTGCTAGATACTAGCGTTTTCATTAAAGTTACTTCTCCTTACCCTTGCCAAAGCCAGATGCTCTAGTGTTACGTCATTGTCATAGATTTTATCTGTACGCCCTGAGAAGATCCTCGTTTTTAGCGATGGGAGTGCCAAGACTCCAGTTCTATCATCCATGAACCCCCCTTGAGTAAACCCTATCCTGGCTTCAAGATAGGGTAATGTGTAGATAGCCTCAGTGAATCGGTAAACCCTTGTTTCAAGAATGGCTTTAGTTTGACTTCTCCCCCGGTTAAAACGCGGGGGATTCTAAGAGGATACTGCGGGACGGGCTAAAGCCGCGTCCCGACCTTTTGTCTTCTTAGAGTTCCAGAGGAAAACTCTGGATGGCGCAGTCAAAAACGCCCTACAGACCTTGGCTAGGTCAAAACCTAGCTGTATCTCTACTTTACGAAGGATATTGGCAGCACCGTTAGCATCGGCGTTGACGAATTCTCCATTTTTGGTGCGGTACATCCCGCGTTTTACTCGCTTCCCGCTTGGCGTCCACCCTTCCGGCTTGGAGCCGAATACAGGCAGAGAGTCATTGTCGAGAAAACTCGCTTTAGAGGTATAGCTTTCTTCAGTTTCTACGAACTGAATCCCATACTGCTCACACAGTTGCTCAATCCTGTTTTTGAGACGAGCGGTAGGGATTTGAACAAATTCCTGGTTCGTCTTTTTCCCTAACTCAATTCCGTCTTTGCTGCGTCGATTCCAGCCGAAAACAACTGTTCCAATCCGATATTGGAGACAATGGTTGATAACGACACGAGCGGCTTTGTTAACCGCATCTCTTATTTGTCTATTACGCCTTTCTGTGAGAGAGGCTAATTCTTCATTCCAAAACCCTTGAGCTTTACCCAATTTAATGATTGCAACCCGCTTGTTGTAGAGCTGGTTAAGGCTCTTTAGTTTGCGTCCATCAACGATAAAGCTGGTCTCTACGTTAGAGACACAGGTGATCCAATTATTAAGTCCGGGGTCGATTCCTATCACCCGCGAGGGATCTACATCTGCTGTCACAGAAGGCAGAAGGTAGACAAACTCAGCGTAGAAGCAACCGTTGCGGGGGAGGATTCTCAGCTCCTTGATGTCTTTGAAGTTGAGGTTAAATGGTATTGGGATAAAGAAATTCGCTATCTTGAACCATGTTTTAACCAACTTTCCTAGCGGTATTCTGATTCGACCATCTTTAATCTTCAAAGCCTGCTTAGGATAACTAACAACAGAAAGACCGCCTTTCTTTAAATACTTAGGCAGTTTAGGACTATCTGCTATCTTTCCTTTTATAAATGCCTTTATCAATCCACCGAAGGACTTAAAAGATTCGCTAACGGTTCTTAGCGCTTGTTGAGCTGCTTGAGAATAGAGGGCTTGGAAATGTTTGTTGTTTTTATACTCCTTTTCTAGGTCGTATTTACCGATAATCCGCCGACGCTTGAACCAGATTTGACGAGCATAATAGATGCCGCAGTTCATCAAGTTATTCGTTTCAGCGCAAATAAACTCTAAAACTGCGGCTAGCTCTTTATCTGGATTTAACAATACTTGCTGACAACCGTACAAGAATATCACCTCCCTGTTTATGGTTCTATTATATATATCACTTGAGGAAGTTATTGCGGGATAAATCCCGCTGTCTTTACGACTTGCTCGGTTTCATCCCTCGGATAAATCGCGAGGGAGCCTGCACCATCGCTTGCCTGTAATATTCTCGTTAACCCAACAAGACCACTGTTTGCTGAGGATAGGTACGCCTATACATAAACCTACGCTACAGTCACATTTACCGCCACCAAGACTAATATTCATTCTATTGGGACTTACGCCAACTAGCACTGCAAGCGCTACCTGTAGAGAGAATTCATGAATTTCCCCTACTATGGCTAAAGTTGCGGCGTAAGTGTTGTCTACGTTGGCACATTGGGACATTAGCGATGCTGTTTATGACATAGCAACAAGGGAGGGGTTGCGCTCCACAGAGGAGGTTGAACAAAGAGATTAAGCATTGGGGTAACGTGCAAGTTCACGCTTACGAGGCGTTTACCGCTTCTGATCAGGGGTTAAGTGCTACGATCTTAACCAATTTTAGGATAGCTTTATATTTTCTTCATAAAAACGGCTGGGGCGGGGGAAGCGGGGGGAGATGGGGAAGCTGGGGAAGCGGGGGGAGAGAAAGTTATATCTTTGAATGCAACTTGCTATAAACTGCCTCAACCGATGAGAGATAAAAAGTTTTAAACTAAAAATAGTTAAGAATCTATTGAAAACCTGATTGAGGCGAAGTGTTCTACCGAATTTGGCAACGCTGTTTCTGGGGGGTGTCATTGTTCCTCGGTGTTTTCAGTCTGGCGGTAACGGTTGAAGCTCAACCTGCACCCGTGTTTATTCCGTTTATGGAACGTATCCAAAAAAATCTGCCTGTCGGGTTAGCCATGCGCTTACCCACCCAGTTACGAGTGAATGATCTTTTGGATATTGATCCAAACCAATTAATTGTCCGTGTCTTTCCCTCACAAGCCCCCCCTAGTTATATGGTAAGTCTGTTTACCTGCGATCGCAGCCCGAATTCCTGCTTACTGGGTAGCTTTTCAGTCAACCCCAAGGAGTCGGCGAGTGCGAGGCGTGATCTGGAGCGACATGAAACTCTAGGCGATCGCATTACATTGGCGCCTAATGTTGCTGGATATCTGATTGAAGGACCATCTCAAAATCCATCCTACTCCTTCTCAACCGTGATGTGGCAGCAAAACGATATGATTTATACGATTAGCTTTCCTGCCATTGAACGGCAAAATATTCTCTACATGGCGCTTTCTATGGCAAGGGAACAAGCGTTTTATCGTCGTTAGTCATTCGTCATTTGTCAGGGAATAGGGAATGGGGAATAGAAAACTCATAAGTCATGATTCAGAACTTGGCGAATTACATCGGCTGGAACTTGATCGGTTATCGATACCTGACCAATTTGCGTGGGTAAAACAAATCGTACTTTACCATCTTTCACTTTCTTATCAGTTTGCAGGGTATCAATAATCGCATCAATATCCAATCCCGGTGGTAACTGAGTGGGTAATCCGGCTTTCTCGATTAAAGCCTTCTGACGTTCTGCTCCCTGGGATGTCCACATCTGAAGTTCTACCGCAATTTGACCAGCCGCAACCATGCCAATCGCCACCGCTTCCCCATGATTAACGACTTTATAGCCGGTTAAACTTTCGACCGCATGACCAATCGTGTGACCATAATTTAAAATAGCTCTTAATCCGGCTTCTTTCTCATCCTGACTGACGACATCGGCTTTGGCTTGGCAGGAGGAGGATAAAATAAAAGACAATAATTCATCATCCAAATACCGCCGCCCGTCGAGACGTTTAGTATTCTCTAACTTAGCAAATAAGTCAGCATTCCAGATTACGCCATATTTAATCACCTCTGCCATTCCCGCCCGTAATTCTCGTGGGGGTAAGGTTTGTAAAACTTGCGGATCAATTAAAACAAAGCGGGGTTGGTGAAATGCACCAATTAAGTTTTTGCCTTGAGGATGGTTTACCCCTGTCTTACCGCCAATGGCTGCATCTACCATAGCTAAAAGGGAAGTGGGAACTTGAACGACATTGATCCCCCGTAACCAGGTAGCCGCCGCAAACCCCGTCATATCCCCGATTACGCCTCCCCCTAATGCCACCATAGTTGAAGACCGTTCTAAGCGGTTCTGGAGGGCTGCATCGTGGATTTTTTGAATAGACTTAAGGGTTTTATAACGTTCGCCTGCGGGTAAGGTACAGTGAGACACCTGATAGCCGACCAACTTTAGCGCCGCGATCGCCCGTTCCCCGTAGCGGCGAAAGATGGCTGGATTGGAGACGAGGAGAACCTGCTTCCCCAGTTTCAGCCGACTCATCCAAACGCCTATATCGTCTAAGCTTCCCGGCGCGATCGCAATATCATAAGACTGCGGCGGTACTTCAACCCGAATCACTGACTTCATTTGATTTATCCTAAGCCACTCTGGGCTGTATTTTATCCCGCTCTGATGATTCAATGGATAAATAAGACTTTTTTTGGGAGAGTAGTATATGCCAGTCTCTGGAATCATCGCCTATTTTGTCATCCTCGGTGGCGCCACAGGTGTCGCCCTAGCCTTGTTTTTTGGTCTGAAAGCTGTCAAATTGATTTAGACCCAGGGATGAGACCCAACAAGAATCTGTTGGGTTTCACTCCGTTCAACCCAACCGACCAAAGTGCGATGATCCGTCAAAAAAGTGGCAAGGAATGATTAGAGGTAAAGCCAGGAAAAACTTGAGCAACTTGATTCGCCTTAAGTTGAATATGTTGTTCTAATATAGACGCGATCGCGTCTCGAAAATCTGTGGTGACGGCTAAATCTCGTCCTTGGAATAACGCCGATTCACTCAAACCTGACCATTCCCCATAAACCTTACCACCACGAATCCCACCCCCCAAAATCCACATCACGTTACCATGTCCGTGATCCGTTCCCCCATTACCATTCTCCTTCACCGTGCGACCGAACTCAGATAAGATTGCGATCGTGGTATCGGCATAGAGTGACCCTAATTCCTTGACTAGAGTCACTAATCCTTGGGCTAGAGATTTCAGTTTATTGGCAAACTGACCCTGACTGCTTCCCTGGTTAATATGAGTATCCCAGCCACCTAACGCCATAAATGCCAATTGAGTCTGAGAATCTCCAACCATCAGCTTGGCGAGATTACGAGTATCTTTAGCAAACTGACTAGGAGGGGGTGCGCCGTTGTCAGCTTCCCGCATTTCAGCCGCCAATGTTGCTAACAGAATTTCCCGAGCTTTTCGTCCTTCCTGATAAGCTAGATGAATCGAATCATTTCCACTGTAAAGACGTTCAAATGCTGCATTAAGTTGAGAACGATCCACTGACAGAGAACGAGTAGCATTATTTCCTAGTGGTAGACTAGCCACAGAACTTTGACCCATTAGGATAGGCGAGATCATTGAACCGATATTTACGGCTTGAGTGAGTCCAGCTTGAGGGAGAGTCGCTAACAGGCGATTCATCCAACCATCAGATGTCGTTTTATCTCCAGGAGTTCCACTTTCCATATAATTTTGAGCATCAAAATGAGAGCGAGTGGTATCCGGTGATCCGCAAGCATGGATAAATGCTAAACTTCCTTTTTTCCATAAAGGAATCAGGTCAGCTAAAGCGGGATGCAAGCCAAAACGACCATCTAAATCTAGCACTCCCCCCTTTTCTTTGGGTTGGGGAATCGCAATTCTGGGTCTAGCTTCGTAATAATCTGGGTCTTGGTAGGGAACCACCACATTTAATCCATCGATACCACCGCGCAGGAATATGACAATAAGTCGCTTATTAGTATTCGTTTGAGCCATTCCTCTAGCCGCCCAACCATGTAACCCAATTGGGGTAAGTCCAGCAGCAGTCAAAAGGCTAGCGTATTGTAAAAATTTGCGTCGGTTCATGGGGATAAGTACCTGGACAGAAATTTGGTTAACTGAGTTAAAGACTTGTAAACATGCATGGGTTCCTTGTTCCCTGTTCCCTGTTAAGAGTTCCCCAATCTCAACCGTCAACTTTAATGTTGTTGTCGTTTGCGCTTCAGCAATGAAGTAGTCCCCAGAATCAACAACCCTAATAAACCTAGCATTGATGATGGTTCAGGGACAGAAGTGCCTAATGGCGGCTGTACCTCGAATGCCCCAACATCGGTTTGACTGCCTACCGTCCGGTTAAAGCCGTCTCCTCGTTGGTCGGTGAGCAGCATTAGAGGGTTACTGCCTGCATCAATAGCAAGGCTACCAGGAAGGAGAGCATGAGTTGCGGTAGAACCCCCATTATTTTGTAATAAACCAAGCAGAGGATCAATTGGGTTATCCGTAGTACCAACCTGATCATTATTGACCCCATTGATGAAACCTGGAGTGCCATCGCCATTGCCAATTAAGTTATGACCACCAGAAGTGAAAGAATTGCCAGCCAGATCAGTAGCATCGGTGTTGTCAGCAATAATGCTACTGGTAATTGTCATCATCTCTGTATTAAAGATACCGCTACCTATACCAATGCCGGAGTCACCAGAGTAGCTATTGCCACCTTGGGCGGCGTTGCCAGTGATGGTACTGTTGGTCACTGTACCCCAACCCCATAAGCCGCCGCCATAGCCATTGCCTCCGTTAGCCTGGTAACCAAGACCACCTGCTGCTATATTGCCGCTAATGGTGCTGTTGCTTAATGTTACTTTACCCGATATACCGCCACCGAAGCCGTTAGCCGCTTGACCATTGGTGGCGGTGATGCTCCTGCCGCCTACTGCCATGTTGCTATTAATAGTGCTGTTGGTCACGACCAACTCACCAGAACGATTAAAGATACCACCACCTTCGCCGGGACCACTGCTAAAGCTATCACCCGAGCCACCAATAGCTCTGTTGCCACTGATAGTACTATTGTCCACCTTCACCATGCCAGAGTCATTAAAGATGCCGCCACCGTTCCCAGGAGAATCAGCATAAAAGGCACCACCACCACCGGCTGCGGTATTATCGCTGATCGTGCTGTCCGTTACGACCAACTCACCAGAACGATTAAAAATGCCGCCACCTTTGCCACTACTAAAACTGTGTCTACCTGAGGCACCAAATGCTCTATTGTGGCTGATAGTACTGTTGTGTATGTTTACAATACCGGAGCCATTATAAATGCCGCCACCCTCGCCATTAGTCAAACCGACACCATCACGACTGTCAGTAAATGCGCTATTGTGGCTGATAATACTGTTAGTTATGGTAAGCTTGCCGGAGCTGTTAAAGATACCACCACCTGGGACGCCAAAGTATTTTATTGTATTATTAGTCACCACAAGATCCATGAGGGTGAGATTTTCATCCTCATTGTAGATAGCACCGCCCAACAAGGGTCCACCTGTATCACCATTACTATCACTCACAGTTAAACCAGAAATCAGCACATCAAGGATTTGGCTGCCTCCATCACCAATACTAAAGATGCGGGAGTTGTTGTTCCCACTGACTGTCAGCCAATCAGCGCCTGAGCCGAGGATATTTACTGAGTCGGTAATATTGAGTTCGCCACTGGTGAGGGTGATGGTACTAGGAAAACCCCCTGTGTCAAAGACAATCTCATCTGTACCTGCTTGTGTATTAGCGTCGAAGATTGCCTGACGAAAGCTGCCTGAACCTGAGTCAAAAGGATTAGTAACTGTAAAAGTAGCCATTTACCTGTTCCTGATAGGTTATAATCGGAGTTCTATCTGTAGTTAGAGTACTATTCATTCCAGAGACTGAATCCCAGCAAAAATTATTTTCATGAAATCTTTAATATGTTGATTTTTATAAAAACTTATCTTAGTCATGACTCATGAAATGTAAAATAATTGAAACAAATCTCCTCAAAACCCATCTCCGGGGACAAATAGTTTAAATGCAACGAAAAATCAATCGTTAAATAGAAATACAATGATAAACTGATGAAAAATTCACTGCCTGGTAACAACGTAAATACGTGAAAATCATTAGGAAAAATTATCATAGAGTTCCCAGTCAAGAGAGGGCTTTGCTTCACACAAGCTTCATATAAGCTGCTGAGTCAAAGATTTGAGTAGAGGGCGACTCTATCAACTTGAGTGGGATCGAGTGTTAGTTTGTGCAAACGAGTCAAAAAAACCTGATTGACTTGATTCGCCTTAAGTTGTATATGTTGTTCTAATAGGGACGTGATCACCGATGCGATCGCACTTTGCCGCCATCATCGCACCTTACCCCTCAACTTACATTAAATCGCGATCGGTGGTAGAGGCTCAAGTGGGAAAATAGATCTGTTCTGACTGACTTCATACTTCAGATGACGAACTTTCCTCAGCACCAACCCAAGGACAACCCCATGCGGAGTGTCCATACCACGAACTTTCCCCAAATCCTCACCCAACTGGGGATTTCGTTAGTTGTTTCCACTTACCAAGCGGGTAAGTTAATCGTCCTCCGTGCTGATGGAGAACATATCAATACTCACTTCCGTGTCTTCCAAAAACCCATGGGTTTAGCCGCTGACCGAGGTAGAATCGCAATTGGTACAGCCAACCAAGTTTGTGAACTCCGCAATGTACCAGCCGTTGCTCAAAAGTTGGAACCTATCGGTAAACACGATGCTTGCTATCTTCCCCGCAATTCTCATATTACTGGGGATATTGATATCCATGAAATGGCATGGGCGCAACAAGAACTCTGGTTTATCAATACCCGTTTTTCTTGTCTATGTACCCTTGACTTTGACCACAGCTTTGTCCCCCGTTGGCGACCTGATTTTATCAGCGCCTTATCACCAGAAGACCGTTGTCATCTTAATGGTTTAGGTATGGTGGATAATTACCCTAAGTACGTCACCGCATTAGGAACAACAGATAGTAGAGGAGGCTGGCGAGAAAATAAGGCTTATGGTGGCGTATTGATCGATATAGAGACGAATCAGGTGATTGTGCGAGGATTATCAATGCCTCACTCACCCCGTTGGTATCAAAATCGCCTCTGGGTATTGGAATCAGGAAATGGTTCTCTAGCAACCGTTGATTTGGCCTCTGGGAAATGTGAGACAGTGACTCAGCTTCCTGGCTTTACCCGGGGTATAGATTTCTGGGGTCCCTTGGCGTTTATTGGTCTTTCCCAAGTACGGGAAACCGCAGTATTTAGTGGTATTCCTTTGACCGAAAGGCTCTCCGAACGAATCTGTGGGGTTTGGGTGGTCAATATTGAGACAGGACAAACGGTAGCGTTTTTGCAGTTTGAAGAGGCGGTGCAGGAAATTTTTGCGGTTCAGGTATTACCGGGTATTCGGTTTCCTGAGATTATTGACTGGGATGAAAAATTGATTGCCACGTCCTATGTTTTGCCCGATGCAGCGTTGGCAGATGTGCCTGATGGACAAAAGCAGTTGGTAAGAGAAATTAGTACCTTTCAATCGCAGGTGGGGTCAGATCTACCGAAGAAATCGGTGAAGTTTAAGCGAAAAAAACGCGGATTTGATGTTAACAGTTAGTAGAGACGTTGCATGGAACGTCTCTACATAATGATGAAAGAAGTGTCACGATTTATTTTGCAGTTTCCGCTTCAGCAGTGAACCAGTTCCAATAACCACTAGCCCAATTAAACCTAGCATTGACGAAGGTTCAGGAACAGAAGTTGACGGCGGTTGCTGTTGCTGTACCTCAAACGCGCCAATGTCGGTTTGACTACCCGAAGTCCGATTAAAGCCTATTCCTCGTTGGTCAGTAAGCAGTCCTAGAGGGTTACTGCCTGCATCAATCGCAGGACTGCCAGGGAGGAGGGCGTGAGTTGCGGTAGAACCACCATTATTTTGCAACGGACTCAGCAGAGGATTAATGCCAATTAAGTTGTTACCACCCGAAGTGAAACCACCAGAAATATCATCAGCATTCGCGTTACCAGCAACAATGCTACTGGTGATTGTAATAGTATCGGTGTTAACGATGCCGCTACCTATGCCGATGCCAATGCTATTGTCGTAGTAGCAGTAGCTGTAGTGGCTGCCACCTTTTGCCGTATTTTTGGTGATGGTGCTGTTGGTGACTGTTCCCCCACCCCAGATGCCGCCGCCGTAGCCGTTGCCTGGGTTGTTGTCGTTATAGCAGCCTACTGAGCCACCTTCTGCTGTATTGCCACTGATAGTGCTGTTAATTACTGTTACTTTACCCCAGATGCCGCCGCCGTAACCGTTAACACCACCTCGATAGTAGCTTGAACTACCTTCTGCTGTATTGCCATTAATGGTGCTATTGGTCACTATCACCTGACCAAAACTATTCAAAATGCCGCCACCGTTACCAATGCCAGCGTCACGTCCAAAAGCCGCGCCTCCTGCTGCTCTATTACCGCTGATAATAGTATGGTTTATATTCACACCGCCGGAGCCGTTAAAAATGCCGCCGCCGTTGCCACTGTTGCCATAGAAGTCGCTAGTGCCACCGAATGCTCCATTGCCGCTGATGTTACTGTAGTTCACACTCAATGCGCCGGAGCGATTATATATGCCGCCACCATTGCCCCTGCCAGGGCGGAAGCCAATAAAAGTGCCAGATGTGCTATTTCCAGCAATATTGCTGTTAGTTATTGTTAGATTGCCAGAGCCGTTAAAGATACCGCCGCCATCGCTGTCTCTATTGCTGTATCCGCCACTGCCTGATCTGTTACTGTTGATAGTGCTGTTAGTGATCGTTAGGTTGCCGGAGCGGTGATATATACCACCACCACTACCGCTGCCACCAAAGCCGTCATTGTATTCACCGTAGCCACCATTTGCGCTGTTGCCACTAATAGCGCTATCCACTATTGTTAAGTTGCCGGAGCGGTTATATATGCCGCCGCCGCTACTGTCACCGCCGTAGCCGTGGTCGCCTTTACCACCCTTTGCCGTATTACCACTAATCGTACTATTAACTATGGTTAGGTCACCCGATCCGTTGAAAATCCCACTACCACTGCTGTTGCCGCCATAGATAAGACCATCACTGCCGGATACTTTGTTGCCGCTGATAGTACTATTTGTTATCGTCAAGTCGCCGGAGCGGTTATATATGCCGCCGCCGCTACTGTCGCCGCCGTAGTAATAGTTGCCGATGCCTCTTACTGTGTTGTTAGTAATCACAGCATCCATAAGGCTGAGATTTTCATCGGCATTGAATATAGCACCACCCGAACTTGTGGCATTGCCATTAGTCAGAGTCAAACCAGAGATGAGGACATCAAGGATGTCGCTGCCTCCATCATTGATGTTAAAGATACGGGAGTTGTTATTCCCGCTAACTGTCAGCAGATTAGCGCCTGGTCCGAGAATATTTAACGAGTCGGTAATATTAAACGCTCCACTGGTGAGGGTGATGGTACTCGGAACACCACCTGTGTCAAAGATAATCTCATCCAAACCTTCTTGGGCATTGGCATTGAAGATTGCCTGACGAAAGCTGCCTGTCCCTGAATCAAAAAGATTGCTAACTGTGAAAGTAGCCATTTTTGTATTCCTTAAAGCCTGTTGAAAAAGTTTATAATCCGGTTTCCCTCCGCAGTAAGCGTACTATTGATTCTGACAAAAAGATCAAGCCAAGAAATGTCTTCATGAAATCTTTAAAAAGTTAACTTTGTAAATACTTATATTTGTAAAGAATTATTACAATGTAAATTAACTTAATAAATGCGCTAAAGCTTTGATAGAGGGAAAACGAGTTAAATAACATTTAATATCAAAATCGCTTGATTGTGATTAAGTAATTATCATCAAAATCTTATCGCCTGAAAACACCATAAATACGTTTTAACCATCAATAAAACTTATCAGAGAGTTCCGCGTCAGGTGAGGACGTTACAAAATAGCGAAGGTGAAAGCCCTCGTGATTTATCCGAGGGATGAAACCAAGCGAAGCGTCTAGCTCTTCGCAACTAAAGTTGCGAGTAGTGACATCCATTAAGCACAGATGTTAAATTGATGTTGGTACAGGCTGAAAAACCGTTAGGACGTGCCCGACAAATATGGCTGAGACAGTGCCACACGACTGCCTAAAAAGTAGTAATGCCAAGAGGGAAGGGAATGTCCTCTATAAAACCCAATCGTTAGTCAACAGCTAGCGTGTGAACCAAGAAAAAGCAAACATTAAAAACAACGGTACTGTGGGGCGCACAGGAACCAAGAATAGAGATCAGTCTCTATTCTGAAAGCTTAGGGAGAATTGCCCTCTAGGTCTTTCGTAAGCTAACTCGATACTTAGTGGCATTAGCTAGCGGGTATTTGGTTGGGCATTGCTTGAACACTGGCGGCGTCAGTGGGAGAGATACGGAGGTTTACGGCTGATTCGGTGAACTAAGAATCCCCCGTGATTCATCCGGGGGAGCGTCAATTCACATAAGCTTCATACAGCGCGATGGCGTGTCAGTGAGGTACACAGACAGAGCCCCAACTTCGTAGGAGTTGTCGGGGATCTTGCTTAGAAATTTTGGTCGAGAGACGAACCCCAATAAAAATCTGTTGGGTTTCACTCCGTTCAACCCAACCTACTGGCGTGGACCCAGCTAAAATTGTGGAGTAGATTTTACCATTGAATAGGGCGCACGCCATGCGCCCCTACGGTTTCTTTTCCGTAATTCTAATTCATTTTGATTTATACTAAATTCGGGTTAACTACCCCCGTTATAACAACCCAGTCCGCGCAGGTGGACTTTGTTTGTGTAGCAGCGATTTCAATCGCCTTGAAGGGGGTGATAAAGGCTCTAATACCGACGCGATCGCTCCTCGAAAATCCTATTCAAACATAGGCGGTTCTTTTAGCTGATTTTCCGAAAAACTGAGGGGACTAGGGGAAGGGGGTAAACTATTCACTGTTGCAGGTGTACGAATTCGTTCTAGCTGGCTCAATGCCCAACGCGCTGTTTCCTGAACATCAGCCTCCGGATCATCTAAGGCATAGGATAATAACTGACTCATTTGTGCCACTAATTCATACATCAAGGTCAAATCTCGGATCGCGTTTTTACGCACCTGGGGATTATCATCCTGTAGGGAAAGCGCTAACGCCCGATTCATGGGTTTGAGTGTCTTCATGCCAATTTGGGATAGCGCCTCTATAATTAAGCTGCGCTGCTGAGAATCAGACTCTAACATCAGATTTACCAACGGTTGTACCGCCCTGGAATCTCCCCGTTGTGCCAGTTCCCAAATTGCTTTGCGTCGTTTGGTTGGATCAGAATCTTGTAAGTCTTTAATTAATTGATTCACCCCATTTTTTTTCGCCAGCCGATTCTTGGGTTGAGTCAGTGGGGCGCTAGTTGAGGGTTCAAAATGGGATGGCGATTTACTGATGTGGGAGTCAGTTACGCTTAATCCTGAAGGATTGTATCCATTTTTATAGGGTTCAGATAGATGAGTTGGGGGGAGCTCAACCGATTCGGCGGGGGATGACTCTCGCCCATTGCTACTCGACATTACCATAGGCAGTTCCGGTTCCTCTGGAGGGGAAGAGGGCACAGAATCCTCTGCTTTTGCAGGGGCTTGACCTTTTTTGGGATTATCCAATACCTTGAGTAAAAAGAATAAGCCTCCACCAAATATTCCTAAGGTTCCACAAACACCTGCGACTATCCACAGGAGTTGTTGGCGATTGCTGTTGGATTGAGCTTTTTCAGCGTTTTGGTTATCTTCCTCAGCGTTTTCTGCTTCCGCTGGAGAATTATCGGGTTCAGGAACTTCCGCCGCTGCGGCTTGCAGCTTAGTCCATGTGCTTAAACCAACAACACCATCTGCGTCAAGATCGATTGACTCTTGGAATTCAATAACAGCCAGCCTGGTAGTGTCTCCATAGACACCATCGGTATCGCCCTCGTAGTAGCCTAGCTTTTTCAGACGAGTCTGCAAGGCTTGCACCGTTTCTCCTCGACTCCCCACTTGCAGGGGTAATTCCTCAATGCCTTTAGGACTGGGGGACTGAGCGAGGAGTAAGGGGGGGGATAGGTTAACCGATGGATGGGCGATCGCAGGCTCTAATCCTAGGAGAGAGCCAATGCCCATAAACCCGCCCACGCAGGTCATATAGGCAGCTAGAAGTACAGGGGAGCGATGGCAAGTCATAAGAAAATTAGGAACTTGAAGGGTTTGCCATGTCGGGACAGCCTCTTATCAGTCTCACTCCAAGATAGCTTAAATACTTACTCCTGAATTAAAACGGCGACCTAGATGAGTCAATTTTTAAAGAGCCAAGAGTGGGGAGCACCTGTTCCTGTATCAACTGAAAACATTTCCAGCTACTGAAATTGGTTACCGAGGCAATCCTTCAACTTCAGAGTCTTGGACTTTCAGAGGTAAAGGAATCAACCCCATCGCTTTCAGGCTGCGGATGATGCGATCGCGAGGGGTTAAGGATTCGGCGGTAACTGTCTGATTTGCGGTACTCCAGGCTTGGCGGAATGATGCCAATCCCTGAGCAATTTCCTGACGCTGATTAATCAAATAGATACTAACTAACGTCAAACTGACGCCTAACCATTGCAGGGAACTCAAGACTTCCCCTAAAAACAGATTGCCAAATAGCAGGGCAAACACAGGAGTCAGAAACGTCAAAGCACTGAGACTGGTGAGATTCCCCTTAGAAGCAAAATAGAAGAATAACCCATACGCGATCGCACTGCCAAATATGGTCGAGTAAGCTAGTGCCATCCAGCCACTCAAGTCAATGTTCACCCACTGTTGAGATTCCCACATCCCCGAAAGCGCAAACAAGGGTAATCCGCCTAAAATCATGTGCCAACCTGTCGCCACAACGGGATCGGCATATCGAGTGATATAGCTAATGCTCACCGTTCCACAAGCCATCGACAGGGATGCCAATAACATCAGCCATTCCCCACTTTGGAAAAGATGCTGCCAACTCAATTCCAAAGTTGCCACATTGCCATGCACAAGGCTCAAAATCCAGGCATCTGGCAAACCAATCAAACTGATACCCACAATACCAATTGCCAGTCCTAAGCCACCCCACAGACCAATAATCTCACCAAAAAGCCAACCTGAGAGTAATGCTACAGCTAAAGGCTGAGAATCAATCATCACTGAACCCAAGCCAGCCCCCGTTCGCACTAAGCCCTCGGCTAAAAATCCTTGAAATAAAGCACCGTCTATTAGCGCAAACAAGCTAATCCATAACCAAGCAGCCCACCCTTTGGGTTGAGGACGCCCCATCATCGAAGCCGCGATCAGCACAAGCACTCCAGCGGGGACTAAGCGCACTCCTGCCATGAATAGAGGAGTTGTATGGGGAATGACCCCTTTCATTGCTACCATTGCCGTCCCCCACAGGAAAAACGGCGCAATCAACAGTAAGGAGGTGAAAGGGGATTGGTTGCTTATTTTTAGCTGCATGAGATTGTATTTATTATCAACGCTTGGGATAAACTCTCGATATTTTTTATGTTTCTTTACATTGTACTGATTTTTTACTTTATGTTAAGCAAATGATACAAACAGGGCAGTGGTCATGGGTCATTCGTCCTTGGTCAATAGACAGGCAACAGGACAGATTCGGACAAAAAGCCCTAGATCGTGCAAACTGGTAAAGTAATATAGCGGTTCTCACGCTGGCTAACCTATTTAACTGAGTGGGACACCGCTGGAGTGTCTACATCCCTCATTTTTGGAACGATATGCCCTGGCCCTTTAAGCCTAAATCGCGGAAACAGATTGCTCGCATCGAAATCACGGGTTTGATTGCTGGTAACACTCGCCAACGGGTACTAGACGCGCTCAAAACCGTGGAAGAAAAGAAATTTCCTGCCTTACTCTTGCGAATTGACAGTCCCGGCGGCACCGTTGGCGACTCTCAGGAAATCTACAGCGCCTTGATGCGCCTGCGGGAGAAGGTGAAAATTATTGCCAGTTTTGGGAATATCTCCGCCTCTGGGGGAGTTTACATCGGTATGGGTGCTGAACATATCGTGACCAACCCCGGTACGATTACAGGAAGCATTGGTGTTATTCTGCGCGGCAATAATCTAGAACGTCTCTTAGACAAGATTGGGGTTTCCTTCAAAGTCATTAAATCCGGTCCTTACAAGGATATTCTGGCGTTTGATCGTGAACTCACCGACCCCGAAAAGACAATTTTGCAAGAGATGATCGATACAAGTTATCAACAGTTCGTGCAAACCGTTGCTGAAGCACGAAACCTGGCGGTGGAAACGGTGAAAAGCTTTGCCGATGGTCGAATTTTTACAGGTCAGCAAGCCCTTGATTTAGGGGTTGTTGATCGCTTAGGAACCGAGGAAGATGCCCGTCGTTGGGCAGCCGAACTGGTGGGTCTTGATCCGGATAAAACGAAATGTGAGACGATTGAAGAACCTAAACGCCTCTGGAGTCGTTTGATTCCTGGCAATACGGGTCGAATGACCTCTGGATTATCGGCAGGGATAGATTGGTTAGAATTTGAACTGTCTACTGGTGGTCAGCCGCTTTGGCTCTATCGACCCTAGCGCTCTTACAGGGGAACAGGGAAGTAAGGAAGTAGGGAAGTAAAGAAGCAGGGGAGCAGGGGAGCAGGGGTAATTAACTCAAAACCTGATTCCCTCGAAGATCGTGAAGGGTCAAAACTTAAAACTTTTCCAATCACAATTTAGGAGGATATCAGCAGTGGAGTGGCGTGTTCGAGCGATTCGTGGAGCAACAACGGTGTCAGAAAATACGGTTGCAGCAATTCAAGATGCTGTAACGGAACTCATAGATGAGATAGAAAGCCACAATCAGATCGACCACGAGGAAATGATCAGTGTAATCTTTACCACGACACGAGATTTGGATGCCATCTTTCCCGCTGCGATCGCTCGTGAACGTCCTCATTGGGAAAATGTGGCATTACTCGATCTTCAGCAAATGCATGTAGAGGGAAGCTTGGAGCGCTGTATCCGATGCTTAATTCACATTAATACCCTGGTTAGCCAAACTGAGATTTATCACCCTTATCTGCGTCAAGCGAAAAACCTAAGACCAGATTGGAGTCTCGCTCAATTAAGCTCATCTCACAGTTAAAGGTTGAAGGTTTTGACACTCTTAGCCCTACAAGGACGGAGATTCTTATTTGTTATTTAGATAATTTGACGTTCGACTAATAGAAATGTCTCGACTTGTAGACAAGCTGCGCCGCATAATCGACGCCAGAGACTCACGTTTGCGTAAATCAAGCATTTCTGCAAGGCTCTGTTCCTCGTTATCCAGAGGACTTTTTTGTTGATCAGGTACGACGGTGACTTCAGTTTCCTCGTGGGCAAGTGTCTGAGGAGAGTCCTGCGTCTGGATTGCTTGTGTCTGAACAACAGGTTGGGGATTTTGGGGAACTCGACGGCGATTTACTGAGCGTCGCCGTTTTTTGTGCCGGGTCGATTTAGACGGTTTGATAACTTGGCGGCGTTCAGTAGATTGTCTAAAAGCATGTGTGACTAACAAAGAACCGGTGGCACAACCAAAGGCTAGACCCCAAAATAACGAAAGGGGTAAACCCTCCTTGGGTAGAGAGTCCTCTGTCGGGGAGACTATCCCAGAGTTCGATGGGGGCGTTTTTTTTGCCGTTGATTCCAAAACAGTTGAAACCACGGGTTTCGGTACAGACTTATCTGGCTCAATCCGCCCAGGATTGATTAAGCCAACCGCCGCCACGGTGCCCATCAAGACAAGAAAGCCCCAGATTGTTCCCCAAAAGACAAAGGGATGCCTGTTAAAGAGCTGCTGTAATACCTGTGGGTAATTTCGCTGTTCGGAAGAATGGTCAGATGAATTGAGCATTGACGCCCTTTACAGTCAGGATCAACTTGAAAATGCGACGCTTTGCGCCTTAAGAGTAGAGAAACCACTATGGCTGACGGAATTTTAACATGGTTTTTTGGAGAACATGACAAAAATCCTCTCAGTGCCATTGCCCAAATGCGCTAGCATTAACAATCGCAAGGCATAGTTTAAAGGGTGATCCAAGATTATGACAGGAGAGCTAACATCCACAATTAGCATTCACGAGCAAAAGCAGCAACCGCATCACCCGGAAGGTATTTCCACTCACACTTCCTTACCTCATAGCAGATCATCACGCCCAAGTTGGATGATTGAGGATAGTGAGAAACTTTATCGGATTCAGGGATGGGGGGAGCCATATTTTTCGATTAACGCCGTCGGTCATGTAACGGTTTCCCCCAAAGGCGATCGCGGCGGTTCCCTAGATTTGAGGGAACTCGTTGAAGCGCTCAAAGGACGTAATCTGGAACTCCCGTTATTAATTCGCTTTTCCGATATCCTTGCCGATCGCATTGAGCGGTTAAATGCCTGTTTTGCCAAGGCGATCGCTCGCTATAACTACCCGGGTCGTTACCAGGGGGTTTATCCGGTTAAGTGCAATCAGCACCGACATCTGGTGGAAGAATTGGTACAGTTTGGACATCCCTATCAGTTTGGCTTAGAAGCGGGTTCTAAACCTGAACTGATGATTGCTCTAGCCACCTTAAAAACCGATGGCGCCCTGCTTATATGCAATGGTCACAAAGACCGGGAATATATCGAAACGGCGCTGCTATCGATGCGGTTGGGACAAAAACCGATTATTGTGATCGAGCAACTCGAAGAAGTCCAGCTTATTATTGACATTTCGGCAAAACTAGGTATTGAGCCGATAGTTGGCGTGCGAGCCAAACTGAGTACAAAAGGGACGGGTCGTTGGGGAGAATCCACAGGCGATCGCGCCAAGTTTGGTCTGACGCTTCCGGAGATCCTAACCTGCGTGAACCAACTCCGGGATGCTGGAGTACTCCACACCTTGCAGTTATTGCACTTTCATATTGGTTCTCAAACCTCTGCCATTAGCGTGATTAAAGATGCAATTCGAGAAGCCAGTCAAATTTATGTCGAGTTGCGTTCCTTGGGCGCTGATATGAATTATCTTGATGTAGGTGGTGGTTTAGCCATTGACTACGACGGCTCTAAAACCAACTTCTACGCCTCAAAAAACTACAACATGCAGAATTATGCCAACGATATCGTTGCCGAGGTTAAGGAAGCCTGTGAAGCCCGCCAGATGCCCGCTCCTGTATTAATTAGTGAAAGTGGTCGCGCGATCGCCTCTCATCAATCGGTACTCATCTTTGATGTCCTCAATACCAGCGATGTTCTCTCCGGAGAACCCAACCCAGCTCACGATAAGGAACATCTGATTATCCGTAACCTCTGGGAAACTTATCGTACTATTAGTCTGGAAAATTACCAAGAAGCCTACCACGACGCCATTCAATTCAATGAAGAAGCCAAAAGCCTCTTTAATCTCGGTTATCTTAGCCTCACTCAACGGGCTAGAGCAGAACAATTGTACTGGGCGTGCTTTGAGAAGATTCTCAACATTGTCAGGACGCAGGAGTATGTACCTGACGATCTCGAAGACTTAGAAAAAACGATGGCGTCAATTTATTACGTTAACTTATCGGTCTTTCAATCGGTTCCCGATTCCTGGGCAATGAATCAGCTCTTTCCGATTATGCCCATTCATCGGCTAGATGAGGAGCCAACCCGCCGGGGTATCTTAGCCGATTTGACCTGTGACAGTGACGGCAAAATTAACCAGTTTATCGATCTGCGAGATGTTAAATCCGTGCTGGAACTGCATCCGTTAAGGAAAGCCAGGGTACAGGACAACCAGGATATCGGTGGGGGTTCTACCGATAATGTTGTGGAAACAACCAATGGCTTAACTCAACCCGCCTTTCTAGAACAGACGGAAACAACATCTGATCATCAAATCCGAGAACCTTATTACTTAGGGTTGTTTTTAGTCGGAGCTTACCAAGAAATTATGGGCAATCTACACAACCTGTTTGGCAACACCAATACTGTTCATATTCGGCTAACACCCAGAGGCTATGAAATTGAGCATCTGGTTAAGGGAGATACGGTAACGGAAGTATTGAGTTACGTTCAGTACGACGCCGAGGACTTAGTTGAAAGCATTCGTCGCCGCACCGAACAAGCTCTACGAGACAATAGAATTACCTTGGCAGAATCCCAATGGTTGCTGCAGAACTACCAGAAGAGTCTCAATAGTTATACGTATCTTTCTTCTTAGTTAGGTGTTGATGGTTGAAAGTACTTGCTTCTCTCCCAGCCAGCTACATCGTGCAAATTGCCCACCCACAGGTTTGGGAAAACCAACACCTGATCCTGTGGGTAGGCGTGCAGTAGTTAACCCGACCAGTAACATGAATGGTTGGGTGAGCAACAAGCGAGATTGCCGACTAACCACCGTTACCCAAAAGTTCAGCTATAGCTTGCTGTTCTTCGGGTTCTTGGGATGGTGGTGTACGGCGGGTATCTGTAATCAACCAATCGAGGGCAGCAGCTTGCACGTCGATAGTCGCACCGGTCTTATCAACGCAGTAGCGTCCAAAGACTAGCTTATCGACCAAGCGAACTCCTGCCCCTAAGCGGGAATATTCAAAGATCACGCTGTTATCAACAGTTGCCCCTTTACAAATCCAGCAATTCGGACCAATCATCGATGGACCAATAATTTTAGCACCATCTTCAATATGGGTCATGCCGCCAATATAAACCGGTCCTGTGACATCCACTTTGTCCCAATTAACCGCCACGTTTAATCCCGTGTAAACACCGGGAGCCACTTCCTTGCCGGGAATCGAGACATTTTTGATGTCTCCCCTCAAAACACCCCGAACCGCATGCCAATAGTCGGGGACTTTCCCAATATCCACCCACTGAAAATCCATAGATACGGCATAAAAGGGCGCATCCATCTCCACTAATTTGGGAAATAAATCGCCACCGATGTCATATTCCTGACCAGATGGAATATAATCTAAGACTTCGGGTTCAAAAATATAAATGCCCGTATTGATATTGGTGCTGAGAGCTTCTTCTACCGAGGGTTTTTCCTGGAAAGTTTTAATCCGACCGCTTTCGTCAGTTACCACCACACCGTAGCTAGAGACTCGCTCTCGCGGCACAGGTTTGGTCACAATTGTAGCCACAGAACCTTTTTCTTTATGCCACTTGACAGCAGCAGACAAGTCGAGATCAATCAGAGCATCCCCACAAAGGACAACAAAGGTGTCGTCAAAAAAGGGATAAAAGTCTTGGATTTTACGCATGCCACCCGCAGAACCCATGGCTTCCCCCACCAATTGACCATCGATAATTCGACCTTCAAATGAATAGGTAATTTCGACACCAAATCGTTGACCGTCTCGGAAGTAGCCTTCAATTTCGTGGGCTAAGTGAGAGACGTTAACCACAACTTGGTCAAAACCATGCTGTCTTAGAAGTTCCAGTAAAAACTCCATTACAGGTTTTTGCAAGATGGGAATCAATGGTTTGGGAATGGTATAGGTAATGGGGCGAACCCGAGTCCCCTTACCGGCTGCCAGAATCATGGCTTTCATAATATTATCTTCCTCAAGCTACGCCACAAATTTGCAAGTTAGTCAATTGAGTCTGATGCTCAGTGGTTGCCCTCCAAGGACGTTTAACCGTCGTCAAGACTCATCCTATATACCGGGAAAAATGACAGAGATCAGGTGACAAAGGGGTAGATTCACAAAAGTTTGAGTGACTACCGATACCCAATCAATATGCACCACTTACCTTTGTGGGTATGTAGGAGACTACATACCGTATACATGAGTATCTGAAGGCTCTTGCCAAAAGCTAGGAAGCAAAATGGCAAGATGCGGTTCATGGAACTGGTATTGGTGCATTCTGTCAAGTGTTGAGCAGTCGATGAAGCTGCCAATCGTAATCCCAGATAACACCCCTGATTGATTTACCCCAGCGTCCGGATTTTTAGGTCTTGGTAGAACTCCTCTTGAGATAATTCCACCTTAGACTGAGCCGATAACAGGAGCAGCGCCCAAAACACACCGACTCTATCGCTGACTAGAGGTTCAGTGGTATCAACAGCCCTTCGGCGATTGCCGTTTGTCGATACTGTTGGTGATACCGTCCACCACTCTAGCAATTGCTCTAGATTCAGCCAATCTTTTCCGGCGGCTATTTCGTGCCAATGACTGGAAATGAACTGTTCTAAGCGTTTAGCAATATCGGTGAGATTTTCATCATGAGCTAGATGGGCGATAGCTTGTGCCGTTTGTCCTCGTGAGAGAGATTGTCGGCGGGTTGAGCGGATGGGTATTGGGGTGGCTTCAAGTTGATCTGCCATTTGCTGCAATTG
The DNA here is from genome assembly GCF_046565525.1 of Coleofasciculus sp. Classification (NCBI taxonomy): domain Bacteria; kingdom Bacillati; phylum Cyanobacteriota; class Cyanophyceae; order Coleofasciculales; family Coleofasciculaceae; genus Coleofasciculus; species Coleofasciculus sp. Next base: position 37,135 of record NZ_JBKHUP010000007.1, read on the forward strand.
TTCGATCAACTCGCTCAGGGTGACGGGGCGTTTTTTGGGCGGTGGCGCAGCCGTGCGACGACGGATATGGCGTTCTAAATACAAGGGTAAGCGCGGTTCACTCGTGGGTTCGATTTCCGCTTCGGTATCGCTTTGTTCGGGTTCTTCGGGTTCCTCTAAACGTTGTAGCGTGTCTGCTTTGAGTAAGACAAGCATTGACGCCCATAAAAAAGCTTGTCCGGATTGGGACAAATCTGTCTCACGGGGACTCAAGGCATCATCTCCCCAAGGGAGACTACTCAAATAGCGATCAATCACTTCAATCACCTGAACATCCCAGGGATCGATTTCTCCCCGTTGGGCTAGGTCAATTAATAGCGCGATCGCTTCGGTAGCAGGTGTTTGTCTCATTACCAATCTTTCAGGTAGGAACAAGGGAGATGGGGGAGATGAGGAAGTTCACTCAAAACTCAAAGCACTTCCCCATAATTCACCCTTGTTCAACAATGGTACCTTCAGTTACAGGTTCAGATGCCGATAGTGCGGGTAACTGATGTTCTTCGATTTCTGCCTTGTAGCGTTCCATGTCTTGCTCTAATTCTTCAATGCGTTCCTCTTTCGCCCGGATCTGACGAACGGCTTTCCAGGACTCTAGCTGTCGCTGTAGCTGCGTCCAGACACTAAAAAGCCATGCCAACACAGAACCTAGTCCCATGGCTATAATCAGTTCTAGGGCTAGAGGAGCCTCAACATCAATACCTTCAATAATTTGAATCGACGTAGGCTGGGTGTTTTGCAAGCTAAATAAAACTAACGCTAAACACACAGCAAATATGAGCAGAAAATTTAGTTGTCGCATCAGTTGAGTCCTCCAGCACACAGTGTCTTGACAATTTTAGCAAGAGACGCTCAAACCTTTTGTCTAGAGCAAAAATTCAACAACCCCACGCTCCACGTTAGTAGCGTGGGGATTGCCGGACAAACGGCAAATGAGTATTGTGCCTGGATTGAGTGTTCTCTTTACCTCCTAAGTCCAGACCGAGAAATAACGTCCAAGGCAAAATGACATGAGTAAAAGCATCGCCGATTTGCGGAAAGAGTACACCCTACAGGGGTTAAGTAAAACAGATGCTCATCCCAATCCATTTGGGCAATTTACCTTATGGTTTGACCAAGCGGTAGCCGCAAAGTTACCAGAACCCAATGCAATGACTCTGGCAACAGCAACACCCGATGGTAAACCGTCGGCGCGGATGGTACTGCTTAAAGACTACGATGAGCGGGGATTTGTTTTCTATACCAACTACCAAAGTCGCAAGGGAAAACAGTTATTGGCAAATCCTTGGGGCGCGATCGCGTTTTGGTGGACTCAGCTAGAACGACAAGTGCGGATTGAGGGACAGATTGAAAAGGTGTCAGCTCAGGAGTCAGACACTTATTTTCACAGCCGTCCTCAAGACTCTCAACTGGGTGCTTGGGCATCTGAGCAAAGTCAGGTGATTGACAGCCGCGAGGTACTTGAGCAACGATTACAACAGCTTAAAAAAGAGTATGAGCATAAAACACTGCCGCGTCCACCTCACTGGGGAGGATTCCGATTAATTCCTGTCACCATTGAGTTTTGGCAGGGGCGTCCGAGTCGGTTACATGATCGGTTGCTCTATCAACGCACAGAAGATAGCAACTGGCTGATACAACGCCTATCTCCTTAGAATTATTTGTCTTATGTCATACTCACGACGCGAGAAGCCAGCTACGTCATTTGCTGAATTGTTAATTTTTTGTAAATTAATTATTAAAAGTTTATAATTTACAAGTTATTGCCGATCGCCACAATCAAGGTTATCTTAGAAGGGCTATGATGCCAAAGCTTGATGTTGATTTTTGCAACATCAAGCCGAAAACTAATTATTAAAAATTAACCAGTGGGGTGCATCAGTGGATTAAGTTTATTCCCCTTGGGTAGAAAATAGAAATGTTGAGAGCAAAAGTTGGTCAAACGCTGACTTTACTACTGAGCTTACCAATACTTTTAGCCGCTTGTACTCCGGCTCAAAATAAGTCTGCTCAAAGCGACACAGTAACGATTATGGGAGTCGTTACCGGTAAGGGTGAGGAGGAACTCAAGAAAGCCCTAGCGCCTTTTACTGAAGAAACAGGAATTAAGGTGATTTACGAAGGCACAAATGAGTTCGCCACTCTATTACCCGTGCGGGTTGATTCAGGTAATGCGCCGGATATTGCCATGTTTCCCCAACCGGGCTTGATGGCTGACTTTGCTCGAGAAGGAAACCTGGTGGCGATTGATTCCTTTATGGATACGACACAGCTATCCAATGCTTATGCTCAGGATTGGTTGAATTTAGCTAGCGTTGATAACAAAATCTATGGTATCTGGTATAGGGCATTTGTCAAAAGCTTAGTTTGGTATAACCCAACCGCCTTTACAGCTAAGGGGTATAAAGTCCCGACAACATGGGATGAAATGATCGCATTGTCTGACAAAATTGTCGCTGATGGTGGTGTACCTTGGTGCATCGGTATGGAGAATGGTAGTGCTACAGGTTGGGTGGGGACAGACTGGGTAGAAGATATCATGCTGCATACGGCTGGCGCAGAGGTTTATGATCAGTGGATTACTCGCGAAATTTCCTTCAATCATCCCACCGTTAAGACAGCTTTTGAAAAATTTGGCACAATTGCGCTTAACCCTAAATATGTTGTTGGGGGTACAACGGGTGTGCTGAGTACCCCATTTGGAGACTCCCCGAAGGGTCTTTTTGAAGAGCCACCCAGTTGCTATATGCATCATCAGGGTAGCTTTATTACAGCATTTTTCCCGGATAATGTGGTGATGGGCAAGGATGTTGATGTTTTTCCATTTCCCAGGATTAATCAAGACATTGATGCTCCGGTTTTGGTATCAGGTGAAATCGTTGCCATGTTTAATGATACTCCAGAGGCGCGAAAGTTAATGGAGTATTTAGCAACATCAAAGCCTCATGAAATCTTGGCAAGTTTGGGTAGTTATCTCTCTCCGCATCAACAGGTGAGTTTAGACGCTTATCCGGATGAGGTGACGAAACGGCAAGCTGAGATTTTAATCAATGCGAAAGTTGTGCGCTTCGACGGTTCAGATATGATGCCAGGAGCCGTGGGAACGGGTACGTTTTGGACAGGTATTGTAGATTATGTCGGTGGAGAAGATTTGGATGGTGTTTTGAATACGATTGAGGAAAGTTGGTCTGATCAATAATATAATTTTTCTGTTTAATTTAGTTTTCTTTTCGCTGTCTCACCCAAGCACGAAAAACTTTCATCGTTTGATTTCGCCCCTCAATTTTACTCCGTTCTAAATAGTGGGGGAGTGCTTCACCCAAATAAAATCCCGAAAAATGAGGACTTTCGCTCACCTGGATGTATTCACCTTCTTGCAGCACGTTTATTTCTAATTTCGTCCCGTTAAACCGCCACAGTTCCCCTACTCCTAATGCTTCGTAGTTATTAAATCGAGTGCGGGAGGTAAGATCAATTTCCAGGGCTAAATCGGGCGGCGGATCTACGCTTAAATCAATGCGTTTTTTCCCACGAACTGCTGCTTCGTTTTCAATATAGAAGCAATCATCTGCTTCTATCCCTTGTTGCATGGTTTCACTTTTAAAGGTTGTTGAACCCAAACTTCTAAATTCTATGTCTAGTTCTTCTAGGAGTACCTTGACAAAGTCGGCAATCATTACTTTATCATCTTCATGTTCGGGTAAAGGCACCATAATTTCCAATAGTCCTTGACTATAGTTAATCCGCGAACCCCGTTGTTCACCGAACTCCTCTAGCAGTTGTTCGTACATTTGCCAACTGACATCGGTCATCAGAAGTTGTTGACCGGGGGGAAGGATTATTTGCTTAAGTTGGACTTGCATGGTTTTCTCCGGTAGAGTTCGCGATCGCGGGTTGGGGATTTGCCGCTTTCCCTTGCCTATTGCCGCCTACAGTACATCGGGTAGCGCGATCGCTCTTCGCTTTTTTCGGGGCGTGGGATGCTCCGTTACGTAAAACTTACACATACCTACCAATATCCGGTAAAATCTGCCGTTTACTTCCTGCTTCATTCTGGCGGTGTCGGCACTCATCCAGTCCACAGGCTATCACCACCTAACTGGCGGCTATCTCCAAATTGAGCGATGCGTTCAAATCGCGATCCATTTCAAAAGAGCAGTTGTCACACCGGAAAACCCTCTCAGATAGGGGCATTGAATCTTTTACGGTGTGGCATTGGGAACAGGTTTTGGTTGAGGGATACCATCTCTCAACTACAACTAAGGTTGACCCATACAATTGGCACTTGTACTCTAATTGGCATTTGAACTCATGAAAGCCCATATCTTGAATGGCTTTGGCTAACTTATGATTAGCCATCATGCCAGACACGTTGAGGTTCTCTATCCCTATTCGGCTGTGGTTTTTGGCTAAATAGGAGGTGAATTTGTGCAATGTGTCGGATCGGATGTTAGCTATTTTCCGGTGCAAACGGGCTATCTTGATTTGAGCTTTCTTGAAGTTGTTCGAGCCTTTGACTTTATGACGGTTGAGCCATTGCAATCTTGAGAGCTTTTTCTCATGCTTGCGGTAGGCTTTCGCGCCGTCTACCACAACCCCTGTAGACAAGACAGCTAGTGCCTTGACGCCTAAATCCACTCCCACAACGGGGTAAGGTTTATGGATATTGAACGGCTCAATCTCCAACTTAAAACTGATAAACCAGCGATCAGCCGTTCTGGAAATGGTTACGGATTTGGGTTGATAAGCTAATGGTAATCGCTCATAAGTTCTTAAAGTACCGATGACCGGGACTCTAATCCTGTTGTGTTCGACTTTGATTGCCCCATCCAGGGTGAAGCTATCGCCCCGTCCTTTTTTCTTAAACCGTGGGGGCTTGCTTGTTTTCTTAAATGCCCGTTTCCAAGCCTCAGCTAATTGTCTGAGCGCATATTGGGGAGCGCATTTGCTTACCTCGTAGTACCAGGGATAAGCGGGTTTAACCAGCGCTACCAACCATTTATGTAGGTCAATACCAGTAGGGAATTTTATCTTGTCCTCTGGAGTATTCCGGTTGTGTAAGAGTATCTGTTTGGTTAAACCCAGTCCCCAATTCCAAGCATGACGGGCTGTGCCAGCGTGTTTAGCTAACAGCGTCCTTTGCTTATTGTTCAGTCTTAGTTCTGTCTTGAATCCTAGCAACATTGATCCGACCCATTCAATGTGATACTTTTATCATACAGCCATAAGTTTTTGTTTTCCGAAAAAATAACCCTGAGACATTTTCCAGAAATATCTAGAAATTACCTGTAAATCAGGCTTTAATCATTAACCATTGAAAAAAATGAGACACGAACAAACAGCTAGGCAACCGACTGTCAACCTTTTTCCATCAAGAACCTATGGGGTATTTTTCATACAGTAGAGACGCAATGGTTTGGTATTTAATCATGCTTTTGTGGACAACAAAGCTGTCCGTTCCAAAGTAAGTGTCATCATTTGTCGGCGTAAAGTGCCAAGTAATGTAGATCACTTCTCCTTCAATCACTTCAGGATCAATTATGTTTTCACCATTGCTAAATATCTGAAAAAGACGCCCAAAAACACCACGTACTGCTTCAATCCCCTTGTACACTGTATTGTTCAAAATCAATATGGAGTCTTCGCCATAGTCAGCCATAATCTCATCTAGATCGCCTGCATCCCATGCTTCAATGTGGTGTTTCCACACCTTTTTCGTTTCCTCTGTCGTTTTATCCGTTTTCATAATACAATTCCTCCCACTTAAGAACGCTGAATGGGTGAGACGTAGAGACGCGCCATGGCGCGTCTCTACATAGCTAACCGAACTTGATATTATACATAGTCCAAGTTGAGGGTAATCGACGAAGCATTATCGAATACCTTGATGAAACTGATGTTGATGGTATCGTTGTAATACCAAGCATTATTGGCAGAATCGTTGAGATGCTGCGCCCGTTCCTCTGGGCTGTTACCAGTAATTGCACTTACCTGTTGTCCGGCAATGGTAACGCTCTTGAGTGGGCCAAAATTTCCCTTTGCCTCCCCTGGATCATGCAACAGAGCCACAAAGAAATACTGCTCGTATTGGGGCGTATATCCATCGTGGACGCGCTCTACTTTAATCTCCCGCGTCTTTTCGCTGGTGTAGCTGTGGGTAATCTTGGTCGCCCGATATTCGTCGTTGGCTTTATCGTCATCCACTTCGGCTTTCGGAGCAGACGAACGGCTCACCCCATCATCCAAATACATGGTGTATTCCCCTTGCTGCCCAGGATATACATTCAGGGTAATCGGATTGGGTTTCCCTTCTGCATTTAATTGTCCCACGTATTGTTCTAGCTCAATGGTGGGAATAATTGCCCCTGCGCGGACATACATGGGAACGATAAAGTGAATGTGATCGCCATTGAGATTGATATTGGCATCAAAATCGCGTATCGTTGTTCCCCCTTCTACCACAGAACCCAAAGGCATACTGTTGTTCACAAAACCATACCAGTCGCTACCTTGGGGCAGATAAACATCCCGCTTACCATTGTTGTTATTTTCCGATTGCGGGTGCAACACTGGAGCAATCAGCAGATCTTTGCGGACAAAGAACTCATCGTTGAGGAATTGTTCTTTATCGTTGTACAGAGATAAGTCGTGGGGATCGTTGAGGAACAAGGGACGGCATATCGGTAGACCATCCAGGGTATTCTCAAACAAAGCATCATAGAACAACTGCATCAGGCGATAGCGCAGCTGAATATAATGCCGGCAAATTGTCGGAACCATGTAGTACAAGTCTTGGGGAGCGGGAATCTCCTTACCCCAGGTTTGAAACCACTCCGTATACTGGAAGACTTCTTGGAACTCTTTGCGCCCTTTGCGGACGTAGTGATTGCGGAACCAGGGTAAGAAAGCACCTGCAGCCGTCCAACGAATCACCAGTTCTGGATTTGCCCACTTCTGCTTATCGTCGCTGGCTGACTGTTCAAAACCGCCAATATCTTGCCCGGTGATGGCTAAGGCGTGCATACCGAGAGACAGAACTTGGGAGATATTCATCTGGAAGAAATCCCAGTCAGAGGAGTTATCCCCTGTCCACAAGCCAGCATATCGGTGAGAACCCACATAACTGCCCCGTCCAATGATAAAGTTGCGCTTATTCTCCCGTCCGGGTAGTTTATTCAGTCCTTCGTAGGTGGCTTTGTGCAGATTGTAGGAGTAGGTGTTCCATGCTTTCAGGACAGTGGTTTGTTCCACTGTGCCTTCAAAGTCGGTGTTGATATAGAGCTTGAAGGGGAAGCCTTTCATATCTCCCCGCTTATCTCGGATTGCCGGGGTGGTCATATCCTGCCAGACAAATTCTAGCCCCTGCTCGAACAAGTAGGTATACTGTTTACCCCACCATTCGCGCACTTCAGGGCGGGCGAAATCGGCGTAGTGACCTGGACTTCCCAGCTCGTTGCCAGCGCCATCGTTTCCGTAGTACACTTCACCGATGTAAGGTTTGCCGCTGTTGTAACCTTCAACCCACCCATCTGGATTGGAAGAGTATTCATTACCGCCACCGTAGATTTGGTAGTAAAAATTGTCGGGATTGTTTGCATCGTAGCGCTTGTCGAGAACAAAGTAGCCGTTGTCTAGTCCCTCTTTGTAGGTTGAGTAGTAACCTGGGTTGCCCTCATCTTGCTTGCTAATCACCGGGGTAATATTAGTGCTACACTTAACCCCCCGCGATCGCAGGTAACTGAACATTTCCTTGTGATTGCCGAAGGTTTGCTCCTGGGGATTGTTCTTATTCGTTTGGTAGTTCGGCTTGATCGTAAAAGTCCGGTAGTTATCTTGAAGATCGACATCTACAGCCAGCCCATCCAGAGGAATACCATAATCCCGATGTTTGTCAACAGCCCACTTGAGATCTGCCGCACATTCGTATCCATAGCACCCTTGGTGATATCCCAGGGCGTAACGCGGTTTCAACTCAGCGCGACCGACAATGGCGGTAAAGCTATCTAAGATATCCTTGGGATCTTCTGCGATGAAGACGTAATAGTCAAGGTCGTTAAAGCGAGTGCCCAACATATAGCGACTGGAGTTGCTATAGTTGATATCAATAAACACTTGACTGGGGTTATCCAGGAGAACTGCATTGACGTTTTTACTCCCCGGAATACCATTAAACTCATAGAAGAAAGGCTCCGAGTGGTAAAGGGGTTCGCGGTTATCTAAAGGTCCTCGATCATAGACCTGTCGATACCGCATATTATCGAAGTTGAAATAATTCAACTGCTCGGTATTTTTGCTGAGTTTGGTTCCTCCCTGTTCGCCAAACCCAATATACTTGGAATCGGCTGGACTCTTGACTGCTTGGATGATGGCATAATCATCTGGACCATTGGGGGTATAGTAAATTCCTGGTTCTGCGGTTTGCCAAAGGGGAATTTTTGCATAGTCGGCATTGGATGTGGAGTTGTTGAACACTTTGATGCCAAAGGGGTCCAAGGTGACAACCACTTCCATGACCACGGGATTATGGTCAGACTTGGTTTTCAAAACCACCTGACCATTGCTTTCGATGTATTCTACATCAAAGAGTAGATTTTTGAGTAACTCTTCGTCTGTTTCATCAAAGTTACGGTTTGCCAGCAAGTGGTCAAGAAGGCTATATTCCCCCTCCGTTGACTTTTTCGGGTTGAAGCGCACCCGCAAGGTATCATTCTGAAGGATCTGGATTAACATCAGGCAATCGCTGCCATCTCCCTTCTTGAATGTAAGGCTCAACGTGTTTTGAGTCGCCTCGAAGGAATGACTGACGGCTGAGTCCAGTTTGTCCCATTCTTTATAGCGACCAAAATATTCCTCAACCTTGAGAAACTTGTAAATGCGATTACTTGGAAAAATTTCGTTCGACATGATGATGTTACGTTCTCTCGGCAAAAATAATTAAAGAAAGGTTGAATTTTGTTCTGAATAGAGTCACGCAACAAAATATGGGAATTTCCCAGATAATGTAGCGAGGGAAACATGATTAAAAAAGTTGAAACGCTAATGGTGAATGAATTATCGCCAAAAGCTTTAAGCCGAAAAACAAAGGCACTATTAAGAATTATTTCATGGATACTGCCATGAAATCAAAACTTAGATATGGATGTTTTGGTACTGAGCAACCCGGAAATAGTTTCCCGTTCAAATTCCTCGATATACCTTAATCCAATTATTCCCTTTTTCCCACTTTGTGGCTATTTTTAATGGGGTGATATTCGATCGCCATCCAGATGCAATCGGTATCCGCGTAATATTGATGCCACGGATAGGTATACTTCTGGTGTTTGTGAACTTTACCAAATGGAATGATCTGGGTATATCCCTCAATCATCAAGAGATCTTCATAGAGAGTGTTAAAATCGTTCTCTTTGAACTTCTGCATACTTCCCCGTCCAAAGATTTGGGTATGAATTTCAAGGAAGTCATGTTGGTTATGGATAGCACAATCGGTAAGAGAAGGGGCATACCAGAGGTTGACTTTAACCGAAAACTTCTCTTGGTGATCAGGCTGACTCGATTGCCTTGCCATAAAGTAAGGATCAACTTCTAGGATTCCGGCTTCGTCTTGGGGGGACTTCCAGAGGGGTACATCTTTGGGAAAGTCTACACCAGGGAAGTTGCCTAACAAATCCCACCCTGACTCAAAGACAATCTTACCGATGTTTTTCGTCTCTACCACTTCAAGCAACAGCAACGATTTTGCTTCCTTGATGATGGTATCGTTGAGGATTGTCGAGGAAAAGGCGGGAATAATGCTCCTACTCGTTTCGTTCAGGTAAGCATCGGATTCTTCTGGGTTGACAACAATGGTACGCCTGTTAATGGGATAATTTTCCACATTTTCAACGTACTTCGCATCTATGTATGTACCAGAAAAATTAAGGGGCTTGACTTTGTTTGTTCCCATGTATTTTTGATAAATTTATAAGAGCAGTTGACCCGATTTTCAGTGAACCCAAGGATGGTTTAGTTCATTTACTATACATACAATTATCACAGTAAGGTAGTAATTACTACTGCCTCAACAAATTTTAATATTATTTATTTATTTTTATATTCATATAGCCATATTGGAGACTATTTATAAAGTAAATAATTGCCTGTACTTTTGAACTCTAGAGAGCCTGTCAACTAAATCTGTCGTAGATAACGGGGGTGAGCAGGTGTACCCCAACACACCTGTTGAGCCGGAATATTACTAAAAACACTACTGCGGGCGCCAATCACTGCATTCGCCCCAATTTGGACACCGGGAGCAATAAAACAATCAGTAGCAATCCAAACTCCGTTCCCAATGCTAATTCCCGCTGTTTTTAGACCAAAAGCCGAATCTTGAATATCATGACTTCCGGTGCAAAGATAGCTTTTCTGAGAAATCACACAATGGCATCCGATGCGAATCTGCTCTAAGCTGTACAAAACCACATCATCCCCAATCCAGCTATAGTCTCCGATTTCTACCTTCCAAGGATAGGTAAAGCGAGCGGTGGGACGGATGAGTACCCCTTGACCAATCGTGGCACCAAATAAGCGCAGCAAAAAGCAGCGAAAGCCATTGAAATTATGAGGACTTATCGGAAAAGCAACAGCTTGAACTAACCACCAGAGTAAAACAAACCAGCTTGAACGCCCCCGGTCAAAGTTGGACTGGTCATACTTTCGCAAATCAACTAAAGGTGTGTCATCCAAAACAGGAGGTTCGGTTAAACCTGGAACAGTGGTGTCTAAGTCTTGGCTCATAGATACTTATACCATTTTAGATTTTAGATTCTTGGCTAATCAGTTATTGGATTTTTTCCTAGTCAAATCAATACAGTAAACTGGCAAGCTAAAACCCCTTAATATCACGGATTTTCCGTGTTATCCAGTTTTCTGTGTCCTATTTCTTTTCACCAAATCTTAATCAGCAATTTGAACCTTGTAACAATCGATTAGGGCTTGGGAGAAACCCCAGAAGTCGCCGGAGATTTCGGAGATGAAACGGCTGATGTTTCCACCTCTGGATTCAGCTGACCGCCAAACTTGCGTAATTCGTAGAGTTTGACACCAATTTGATATTCGTATTGACTCAACAAACGTCCGTAAATATAACCTGCCTTACCATCCAGAAACCCGAATTGGATAAAATAAAAGATAATGAACCGCAAGGTAGGTTTAAATGGCATCCAAACCCAAACCTTTCTCAGAAAACGCTTACGCTGTACCGCATCACCAAATAAATTAGCACCAATCGTACCTGATTCATCATGACCCGTGAGCATATTAAGGTAGACCCGGGCTTCCCAGTTGGAATAGCGATTGTGTCGTGCCAGCCAGTGGTAGATATCTCGGAAATCGATATGATCCATGTCCGCTTTGAGATAACCGACTAAGCCTTTAAGGATAACGTGTTCGTGAACTTCATTATCCCCCGTGTTGGGGATTCCTTCGGTTCCCAGGTTTTCGTAGCGACCTTTTTGATGTTTAAACAAGCGCAGATTCCAATCGGGATATTTCCCCCCATGGCGAATCCACTTGCCTAAGAAATAAACGCGGCGATTGATATAGTACCCTTCATAGTTAGGATCGTTAATCGCCGTAGCAATTTCATCCCAAAGTGCAGGGGGAATGCGTTCATCGCAATCTACAATCAGCACCCATTCATTGCGAAAGGGTAGATTCTCCAAACTCCAATTTTTCTTTTTGGGCCAACGTCCATTAAAATAAAATTGCACAACTTTCGCTCCAGCGTTTTCGGCAATTTCGATAGAGCGATCGCTACTTTGAGAATCCACTACGAACACTTCATCGGCTCTGGCGACACTAGCCAGACAAGCCGGAAGGTTAGCTTCTTCGTTTTTGGCTGGAATTAGAACAGAAATGGGAACTTTAGAATCGATAGTGGTCATGATTAAAAAATATTTAATCGGTAAAAACGGGAACGTTTGACTTGTATTTTGAACCCTACAATGAATAGGAGTCAAAACGTGAGCGAGTTTGGGCGAGTGGAACTGTGATAAATGTTGAAAATTGTGGCATTTTCCTAATTCCTTGATAGGAGCATGAGATTTTGCCACCTTGACCATACCATCCCAGCTTACTAAACGAACCTTTGGCTAGATACTCAAATCCATAGCCATAGTTTAGCGTCTTAAGCGTCTTTCTTCTGGTGGGATAGGCTACAGTACAATTCTCAGTTAAAGAATTTGACCTGGATCAGGGATGGGAAACAGTGATAGATGTGCCATTACGTTCTATCAATGTTATAGCTTCCTCACTCACTAACCTGCCAACTTTCTGTTGAACCCTCAATCGTTACCGAGATGAGCATGCAACACCGCTAGGGTTTCTGCAAGCTGGCTTAGGCGCGTTTCCAGATCATTTTTGCGACTCAGTAGCTGTCGTAGCTTCTGATAACGCGCGATCGCTAAACTAACACTAGGGACTTGATCCGCAGGACAGATACGCACCCAAAACTGCCCATCAGTATCCAAACCACAAAGGCGATAACCCGCACGGGGGGATTCACAGGTGACATGAGTATCAGTATCAGATTGATGCCACGGTTGGGTTACATAGTCCATGAGTCGATCCACCTCAGCACGACGTACTCCTGGGTGATCAGCTTCAGGTTGACGCGCATGAGATTCTAACCAACCCTCAACGATGGGTCCATCCATATAAATATCTTGAATTTGGCGCACAATCGTGTGTAGTTGGTTCTGCCAACCTGAGACAATCTCTTCAATTTCTTTAAGCAGGTTCATTGCCAATGCGGGATTGGCGCTATGGCGATGTTCACTGAAGCTAGCGGATTTAAGTTTAGGTAGTGTAGGAGTTTTACTTTGCTGTTTTTGAGCCGGGAATGGCGTAACACTAATCGAAAATGAAGGCTCTTTTCCTTTGGCGGAGTCACGGGCATTGCTGTCAGTTGAGTCTGTTGGGGACGCCACAGCCGTGGATGAGGCTTTGTCATCCTGGGCTAACTGAGATAGAGTGCTTTCGATCCGTTGCAGTTCTGGTTTCATGTTTCTGATGCCACTGGGCAAAAATCACGCTTAATGCAGCAGATGAAGTCCCTAGGGTTTGGTTTTGGGACATTGCCACCCACTTATTCAATTTTTAACCCAATCCGGGAATGGATTCGGCAAATCGCTAATTTTTGGTCATTGTCCAGTAAAATCGATCATGGCAGACGAAAGCGATCGCAGGAACTATACTACCCATGGGTCAGCTTATCCTGGTCACAGGTCCAGCACGTTCTGGAAAAAGTGAATGGGCAGAACAGTTAGCCCAACAGACGGATAAGCAGGTCGTTTATGTGGCAACGGCACAGGTTGATCCTAACGATTTGGAATGGGTTGCCCGGATTGAGAAGCATCAACAGAGACGCCCCACCGAGTGGACATTGATGTGGACACCGATAGAATTAGCACAGACAATTCTGGAGTGGGATCAACAGAATTACTGTCTGTTAATTGACTCTTTGGGAACCTGGGTCGCCAATTGCCTAGAACAAGAGGATTCTAGTTGGCAGTATAGGAAAGACACCCTCTTGAGCCTTGTCAGCCAAACCTCAGCCACCATAATTCTGGTTGCTGAAGAGACAGGTTGGGGTGTGGTTCCAGCTTATCCCATGGGCAGAACCTTTCGCGATCGCCTCGGTCAAGTCGTGCGTCAGTTGGGTATTATGGCAAACCCCGTTTATTTGGTTACGGGCGGTCATCTGCTTAATCTCAGCACCCTGGGATCACCGCTATCACGGGAATCGCTACCATAGAAATACAGACGGTAATAATAAAGCAGCTATTGCTGCTGAGGTCTAATATATTCTATGGCATCTGAACAGCAAGTCAAACGTTACCTAGCCTATTGGTTTCAGGTTGGCAAAAAAGTTGTCGTCCGCAATGGTGAAAACGTGCTGCAACCGCAGCGAATCATTGCTGGCGATCGCTATAGTCAGGAGTTTGAGGAACTCTGGCAATATCTACTTTCACCCGAAAGCGGGGATTGTTATCTCACAGGAACCAGTCAAACGGTTTGTGAATTGTTGACATCAAAGTGGGACCTTGAACCCTGTTCCCGCTGTGATATGCCCGTTCCTATGTTCAACGTGGGATCACCGCCAGAGTCTTGCACCTGTGACGATTTATCCAATTGGCCCAATACGGATTTACCCACGCCGCGAGAACCGATCAATACTCAGAATCGCTTGAGTGCGATTCACCAACGCCTTCGTCACGGGGAAAATAGAGAGGGTGGCGATCGCGATCGTTCTCCCGATCCAAAAAATCAGACAAGAGAATCTTCTCGTCCCCCAGAATCGTTAAATCAAAAAGACTATATGCGGTTGGTGCGCGATCGCTCTTGTTGTCCGTTACCTCAAACCTCTACAGAACCTACCGATACCCAGTAAATTCGGATCACAATTCATTGGCAATCTGGTAAGCACAAATCTGCTAGTGATTAAAGTTCTCAATCAAACTTAACACCCTTGCACTGGGTAACTCTTCCGGACTGGATTTGAACCGGAAGTTATTTTAAGTAGAGCTTACATTGAACTTAAAGTGTTTTGCCGACTCTAGGTCGAAGGTATCCAACAAGACATAACCTAAACCGAGCCAATATCCTAGCTGGAGCAGTTTTCCGGCTGATGGCTCGTGATGGCAAGCAAAGTGCTAGCAAACGATGTCTTTGTTTCCCCGTTCACCTCCTGAAAGGAGTGGATAGGATATCTATCCCGATCGAGTCGCCTGTTTGGGTGTAAGGTCTGTTAAGTCGATTGACATTGAGCTGCTTATGAAGTTCTCCGCTATGCGAAATATAGGAATTGCCGCAGGCGGAGCTTTTTTATGGGTAATGTTATTCATTAAAGCTCAAGCTATTAATTCTACTCAACACCATCACTATCTGTCAAATTTACACCAACTTCAAGAAACTAGCGCAACTTTAAATACGGATATCTTGCAGGTTCAACAGGATTCTTTGGATGATTATGAAACTATTCTTAATGATTTAAGGCAACTTCAGAAATTACACCATACCCTAGAAAATATTCCTAATTTTGTCAATAGCCAGCATGAACCAAAAATTAAGTCGGCTTTACGACGTAATCGCTCACTATTTGAGCGCAAGAAAGAGTTAATCCAAGAAGTAATCAAAAAAGAAACTATTCTCAATCAATCCTTAACCTCTCTGCCCAATACTATTCAAGAATTCTCTAATAAAGCCGCAGCGGAACCAAAGGCTGATGACTTGATCAATCGATTAAATCCTCTATTGAACGATGTTTTAATTTATACTCTGTCTCCCAATGATGAATTAATTTTAAAAATTCAGAGACAAGTGGCAGCAATTCGGCAACGTGCAGCTGTATTGGCAGCGTCTTCTGCTTTAAGTATTTCTGAACTCGATACCGCCCTAATCTATGCCGAAATTATTGTGACCCATGAATCTCAGGTTGATAGTCTGGTGATGCAAATTCTGGAATTGCCCACTGATCAACAGAGTCAACAGCTCCTGCAAATTTATCACCGTTCTTATCAACTATCTTTAAGAAATACTCAACTTTACCGTATTTTATTTTATACCGTTTCTGGTGTTATAACCGCCACGTTATTTATTCTGTTTACATTAAAAACTAAAGAGTTAACCCAAAAACTTCAAAAATGTGAAGAAAAATATCGCAGTAGTTTTGACAACTCAGTCGAAGGAATTTTTAAAATTACTCCCAGTGGACGCTTTTTAAGTGCGAATACAACGTTAGCTACTATTTATGGTTATGCTTCTGCGGAAGAAATATGTGCAAATTTAACTAACCTGAATCGACAGCTTTACGTTCAGCCCAACCGTCACGATGAATTAATTCGTATCCTCGAAAAATATGGAACAGTTTCAGATTTTGAATCGCAAGTTTACCGCAAGAATGGTAGCAAAATCTGGATTGAGGAGAAGGCAAGAGCCATTCGCGATCGCCACGGTGATTTTATTTATTATGAAGGAACAGTAGAAGATATTACGGTACGTAAAGCGTGGCAAGAAGCGCTACACTATGAACAAGAGCAAGCCGAACGTCTACTGTTAAATATTTTACCCAAAGTAATTGCTCAACGGTTGAAACAACTCGAAAGTACAATCGCCGATAATTTTGAGGAAGTCACGGTTTTGTTTGCTGATATTGTTGGCTTTACAGAATTATCGGCTCGCTTTCCACCAGCGCAAGTTGTTGAATTACTCAACCGGATTTTTTCTGCATTTGATGAATTGAGTGATTGCTACGGGTTGGAGAAAATTAAAACGATTGGTGATGCGTATATGGTGGTGGGTGGATTACCCACTCCCCGCCCCGATCATGCTGAAGCCACTGCGAATATGGCACTGGATATGCAACAGGTAATTACCAAATTTAATAACCAAAATAATCAGACCTTAAGCATTCGCATTGGTATGAATACAGGACCCGTTGTTGCTGGCGTAATTGGCATCAAAAAGTTTAGTTATGATCTGTGGGGAGATACGGTTAATATCGCCTCACGCATGGAATCTCAAGGACTCCCTGATCAAATTCAAGTTACTGAATTTACGTATAAAAAGTTACAGGATAAATATTTATTTGAAGAACGAGGTATGATTCAGGTTAAAGGGAAAGGAAAAATGATGACTTACTTTCTTAAAGGGAAGATTAAATAACTATTTAATTTTTCTACTTCTGAGAATTTGAGTATATTTATTTAAGTATATATACTGATTCAAGTGAGAGCTGATCAACAATCATCCAGAATCATCATCATTTGCCGATCAGAGCTGGAGAGAGCAATGGGATTCATAAGATATCTCTATAGAAAAACCAGAGCTAGATTGAGTTTTATTAATAAACTATAAAGAGAACGTCCAAGTGGATTGAAATTATAGGGGAATCACGATGCTAAGGGATCGGGGCAGTTCAAAAGTACCGTTAAATCACAAAGACAAAGCGGCGTTAGATAATATGTTTTCCGGATTAGACAGTGAGTTCATTAATCAAATAGAGACGATTAGTTCTTACTATGCCGTAGCGCCCTTAGATCGTTGGGAAGAGAAAGGATGGGTGCGCGGTGGCTGCTTATCGGGTTGTCATAACTCTACAGTATGAACACCTTTTATAGCAACCGCCATAGCGGTTAGGACACATCATTTAGTTGTTCCAGACGTTCCGGTGGAACGTCTGGAACAACTGTTCAGTTCGTTTGTCCTAATCGATGTGTCCACTGCTATAAAATGGACTAAAACTTTTATCCAGTCGTCTAAAGACGACTTGAGCTTTTCACCTTGGGTTTAACCCAAGGCGAGAAGACAGCGAATGTTAAAGCGCACAAGGACTATCGCTTCCGTTATTCTCCATTGGCGCTACCGTATGACTCAAACGCATAAAGAAGGATTGAGGCGTGTCTTCAACATTAGACACCACTCCATGCAAACGTCGCACCAATGCCATAATCTTATTCCCATACTCCGGATCAGGACTCCAGCGCCGACTCAAGTCATAAACAGAAGGCGCACTCCCGCGTAAGACAAACTGAAACCGAGGGCTGACGATGGGCGGATGTTCAATGGGCGCCGTTGTTCCATAGGCTTTTAGGTGCTGAATGTGAGCTTTCACACCTGTGCGGATATCTGGGAAAAATGCACCAGCCGGATCACTATTGGCTGTCCCTAAACCGCCAAAATTATTTTGTTCCGGTTGTAATGAACCCCCAAAGCGTAAGAAATCGGTCATCAGACACATCTGACAAAAGGCTATGTCGTGATTAACATCTTCTTTTTCCGCCTCTTCAATGTAAATTGTATGGATGTCGGGGAACTGGTCAAGTGCCTTTTCATTATTACTGGTGAGAAAGGCTTTTAAATCTTCTTCTGAAGCATTGCCAAACCAGATAATCTTGTCAGACTCATCCAGATCGGTTTGAGTCGCTGTATTCAGTAATACCGTTCTGGTATCATTATCCCAGCCGACGGAGATATTAAAGGGCTGGAGATCAACTGCTTTTACATACACGATATTGCCATAACTGATTTGGCGAATATCCGATTCCACAGTCAGATCAACACCTAAATTCGCTACCAGATCCGCCGGAATATAGGAATTCCCATTGACCAGAAGCCCTTTTTCGTCATGGTCATAGTTTTGAATTTGGATATTAATCAGTTGGAAATGGGGTGAAGTTTGATCCGATTTTGCCGTTTGACCACTCCATTGCAGCAAGCCATCAGCTAAACCTTGAGCAAAGCGATCGCGGTTTTCTTGGAGTAAGGTTAAGTCTTCGGGATTGTCTAGGAAGCAGACATTGAAGATAACAGATGATGCGGCAACTTCACGACAAAAGGGAAGCTGATTTTTGGCACTCAAGGTATCAGGTTTAACGCCCCGTGAGAGCGGTTTTCCCGGTAAACGCAGTTCGGGGACTTTCTTTAAGAACGCCTCTAAGACTAACTGAGCATCTTTCTTGCGTTCCTCGTTACCGTCAATATAATAAGCTTCAGTCCCTCGAACAGAACCATTAAAAGCATTGCCACCCAATTCTATCGCCACATCCCCAGGCAGGACGCGCTCGTTGATCCATTTGATTGTACCGGCAAGATCTAGGTCGTCGGGTACGATGAGGAAATTAACCCCTCGTGACTGGAGTTCCTGCACCAAGGCGTTACGGGTAAGAATCATTTCCTGGGCTTCTGTGGTGCCTAACGCCACGACTCCGGGATCTCTAAGGTCATGACCCGCAGAAACCAAGATGCGTCCGACAGAGGTTGCGGGTGGAGTCGGGGGTTCAGAGGGTTTGGGTTCGGGTTCTGGAGTGGGTTTGGGTTCAGGTTTGGGTGGCGAGATAACCACAGGTGCGCCAAAAAATCCCAGTTGCACCAGGGTAGCCGGTCCAACCACACCATCGGCAATCAAGCCCTTTGCCTTTTGAAACAGCCTCACTGCTGCTTGAGTTCCTGGTCCAAACACGCCATCTACCCCAACATTAATTTTGGCATCTGCTAATGCTTTCTGTATTTTGCGGACATCCTTACCATGCATGTATGGACTTGTCAACTTAATGATTTCAAAGCCCTGCCAGACTTCCCCAAAACCGCCGATAATACTCCGATTCAGTCGCCGTTCGGTTGATGGTCCATAGCCTCCATCTTCGGCAATGCGATCCTGGGGATTGTATCGATTCCAAACCCGTTGGAATGCCCGCACCGCTAGGCTACGAATGTCGCGTCCGCCGCGAATATAGTCGAAGTGAGGATAATCCCTCGGACCCAACCATCGCCAGCCATGTCGTTCGAGAAAGGGTCGCCAGCCATCGGTATCTTGGATATCGACGGCTAAACCACTTTGGTGATTACTGCGAGGCGGACGGGCGGCGAGTTGAATCCCACAGCGACGACCTCCCCGATAGTGATTGTAGAGGATAAGCTGTTGGGCAATGGTACGATAAGCGGAATTGATGACTAGGGGAATACCGCGATCGCGAATTGCCCGCCCCATGGCTGCTTTTGCAGCGGGCTGGAGGAAGGGCCACACCGCTTGTCCCAGGCGCACATTCAAGTCTTCAAAACTGACCAGGATGTCAGGCGTGACAAAGTTCATCTCATCAATCACCTGTTGATCCAGTCCCCGCACGACATGAGTGGAACAAGAACGCACATCAGACAGGGTTTGGGTAGAACCCGGGGGAGACACTGGGGGTAGCAAGACGGTTTCGCCGTCCCAAATCTGGATATGGTTGGTGAAGGCGTACCAGGTATTTTTGTTGTTAAACAGGACTTTGGCAAAAGCCACCCGGATATGGTGGGGTTCTCCGTCCTTAGGGTCCCAACTGTGCAGTTCTAACTCTGTCCCTTTGGTCAGACTATACAGGTCTTCAGGGTTAGAGATTTGACTACTATCGACAGGTTGCTGTTTGAGGAGGGTATCGGCAAATATTTTAAGCGTTAAAGCCATTGGCTGTTCATAAAATAATTTGGATCAATTGTAGTAATTTTACTATAGTGCGTTGTGGAATTTCTTGTTTAAGAGAGGTTAGAGTAGATTGAATTAAAGTTAAGGGTTGAACTCTTAAGATTTGATTAAGAAATAGCCTCTGAACCTGCGATCGCGCTATACCGAATCCAGGTGATCTAAGGAGTCAGACCCAATTAAAATTGACGGTTTGAGATCGGGGAACAGGAAACAGTAAGGACTTAACATTTGTTAACATTTCTTAGTACAACTTGCCAGAATTTATGTCCAGGTAATGATGTCCCGTCGCCAGAATCCCAAAGGGTTACTTATGATTCACGGACCATCTCCCCAGAACAAATATCCGTTAGCCGACCAAACTCGGTTAGTCTTCCTCAAGAACATTATCAATAATCCTAACATTATTGTTGGTGACTACACCTATTACGATGATTTCGAGAATCCAGAAAATTTTGAACGGAATGTTTTATATCACTTTGATTTTGTCGGTGATAAGCTATTAATTGGCAAATTTTGCGCGATTGGTTCAGATGTAAAGTTTATTATGAATGGGGGGAATCATCGCACCGATTGGTTTACTAATTATCCCTTTCCAATTTTTGGTTCCGGATGGGAAGTCGCCATGCCTGATAGCTGGCCCCACAAAGGGGATACGGTGATTGGGAATGATGTCTGGATGGGTTATGGAGCAACAATTATGCCCGGTATTCATATAGGGGATGGGGCGATAATCGCCACCGCATCAGTAGTAACTCGCTCTGTTGAACCTTATACGATTGTGGGGGGAAATCCGGCGCAAGTAATCCGTAAGCGTTTTGACGATAATGTTATCGCTGAACTGTTAGAGATGCAATGGTGGAACTGGGATATTGAGAAGATTACCCGTAATCTGAAAGCAATTTGTGGTTCAAATATACAGGCATTACGTGAAGCGGTATGACTAACGGTTAGGGGAATTAGAACCCCAGCATCTTCAAGACAGCGGGATTCTCGTCGAGTGCGATCGCGTGCAATATTCTCCTGCTAAGGAATAAAGGATCAATTTTACGCTATCAGTTATTGATCCAAAACTGGGTGTGACACCCCTCACCCCTCAAGGCGATTATAAGAGTAGTAGATGTACCTTTAGGACTAGAGAGAGAGTTACATGAGAGAGTGACTCTCTTCTTCCTTTTGGGATCAAAAAATCCACTCAAGTAAATTAATGCAACAATTCTTTGACGCAAGTGGTAAGAGTTGGAGAATATTTTAGCTCTTGCAACGTAGGCGTGACGCGCAGCGATAGCGACGTAAGGAGCGTCAGCCTTCTCAAAGAGTAACCCAACGCAAGCCGTGTAACGGATTGAGTTTCGCTATCGCTCTACCCAATCTACTTGAGACTTTTGTACTTACTTTAATATACTTCCTAGGAACGGGCAGACGATGTTCAAGCAGTATCTGCCAAAGACTACTACTATAGAAACTACAAGTTAAGCTGAAAGTATTACTAAGGAGGGCTGAATGAATGATCAGGAGTTGGCAACTCTGCTAAATGATCTGGAATCGGATCGGGTGGAACGTAAGGCTTTAATATCTGACCGAAGTATCATTCGTCAGGCTATTTGTGCTTTTGCCAATGACTTACCCAACCACCAGCAACCCGGAGTTCTGTTGGCACGCAAAGAACTACAAAAAAACGGCAATCCACCTTTAGAATTCGTTGTCGAAGACGCCCATCTGCTAGTCACACTTAAGAAAAAACCATGAATACAACGATTATTGCGTTTTTCAATAACAAAGGCGGTGTGGGTAAAACGTCATTAGTTTATCACTTAGCCTGGATGTATAAAGATATGGGGCTGCGAGTTGTTGCCGCTGATCTCGATCCTCAAGCGAATCTAACGGCTGCTTTTCTGGACGAGGAGCGATTGGAAGAGCTTTGGTTAGGTAAGGATGCTCATACTGTTTTTGATTGTATACAGCCGCTATTAAAAGGAACAGGTGATATTGATAATCCCTACCTGGAATTCATTGAGGAAGCTCAGTTATCGCTTTTTGGAGGAGACTTAGGGCTTTTAGTCGGAGACTTATATCTTTCTGGTTTTGAAGATGATCTTTCAGGACAGTGGTCAAATTGTTTAGATGGGAAAGAAAGAGCGTTTCGAGTTATGTCTGCCTTCTGGAGAATTATGCAAAAAGCCGCTTTAGCTCATAACGCTGATGTGATATTACTGGATTTAGGTCCTAATTTGGGGGCGATTAATCGGGCGGCGCTAATTTCAGCCGACTATGTAGTTGTTCCTCTGTCACCAGATTTATTTTCCTTGCAAGGTTTGCGTAATCTGGGTCCAACTTTGCGGACATGGCGCGAAGAATGGCAAGAGAGACTAGCTAAAACAAGTTCTCCAGGAAAGAAGGGTTTAGCCACAGATTTACAGCTTCCCCAAGGCAAAATGCAGCCAATTGGGTACGTTGTTTTGCAACATTCAGCCCGATTAGATCGTCCAGTGAAGGCGTACAATCGTTGGATTGCGCGTATCCCAACGGTTTATCATGAAGATGTATTAAATCAGCCGCTGACTCATACTATTTCTGTAGCCGATGATCCGAATTGTTTAGCCTTGCTAAAAAACTATCAGAGTTTAATGCCCATGGCTCAGGAAGCCCGTAAGCCTATCTTTCACCTCAAACCGGCTGACGGGGCGATTGGCGCTCATACTTATGCAGTGAGGAATGTTTACCAAAAGTTTGAAACATTGGCTCGCGCGATCGCCCAACGAACAGGAGTAAAACAGTTACTAACACCAACTGTGCCTTTATAATGGCATAATTAGGTTGGTGAAAATAAACCTAACTATCCACGGAAGTCTCACATTGGCAAGGGTTTCGCGATCGCACTTGTCCAGTCCGTAAGGTTGAGTTAATTTAAGCCAATCCATTTATTTTTATTAATTAAGAAAACTACGATGAGCAAAGATTCATCAGAGCCAACACCGCGAAAAATTATTATTGTAGATGATCATGGGTTAATTTTGGAGAAAACCAGTGAATATCTACAACAGCAATATCCAGAGGCAAAACTTTTCCAGATGACAACGGCAAAAATGACTCTGGAACAAGTGGCAAGGGTTCAACCTGATTTAGTCGCCATAGATCTTTCCATCCCGGAAACAGATGGGGAGGTAGCCCGTGTTGATACAGGCATCCAACTGCTGCGAACCTTGATGGAAAACTATCCGACTCTGAATATTTTTGTGCAAAGCAGTTACATTAAGGCACTCGTGCGAATTAAACCAGATATTGATCGTCATCAGGGTGGTTTTACTTTAGCGGATAAAGCTCTTTTCAGTCAAGATATGTTAAACCGGATTGAATTGGCACTACAGGGAATTACCCATACCAAAGACCTGAAGCTGCCACCTGGAGAATTCAAATCTGAGTGGCTACAGGTTATTGATCTAGCCTTTCAAGACGGATTGCAAGATAAAACCGTTGCCGAAAAAATGGAGGTATCTGAACGAACGGTGCGTCACTATTGGACTAAAATCCAAGATGTTCTGAATGTTTATCCGGAACCGGGTAAAAATATGCGAATTCAAACGGAAAGACGCGCTAGAGAAGAAGGGTTTATTGATTGATATATGAACGCTAATCAGGTATATTGAATAAAAGTTATTTTTCATTGGTCATTGGTCTTATGTCATTGATTATTGGTCTTATGTCATACCAAATCCGGCATACATAACCCTGTTATGTCCAGATTGTAGAGACGTTTCATGCAACGTCTCTACATAAATCCAGTAAAATGGGATAAGTCAAGGAAGGAACAGTTGCGGCAAGGTTTGGGGAAGAAAATAATAGCAGAATTTGTGATCTGGCGCAGGGGAGCGCTACCAGGACTGGTAATTCTGATATTGGTGATTGTCGCTCGCCTCAGTGGTTGGCTGCAATTTTTAGAATGGATGACTCTTGATGCTTTGCTGCGTTGGCGTCCCCAGGAATCCATTGATGAACGGATTGTGATTATTGGCATTAATGATGGGGATATTCGCCAAGTCGGGACTTATCCTATCCCGGATCAAGAGATAGCCAAATTATTAAGAACACTACAGACTTACAATCCTAGAGCTATCGGGATTGATATTATTCGAGATATCCCTGTTGAACCCGGTCATGATGAATTAGTTACCGCATTTAGGGATATTAAAACTATAATTGCCATTGACAAAGTATTATTTCCACCCATGGCTGCGCCACCCACATTACCCTCTGAACAGGTGGGTTTTGCTGATGTTATTCACGATACAGATGGTCAGGTTAGACGCAGTCTTTTAGGAACACCAACATCGTTAGGATACAAGTTTTCGTTTCCATTGCGCTTAGCCCAAATGTATTTAGCGGCGGAAGGTATTTCCCTGGAAAATGGCACTCGTGATCCTCATGCAATGCGGTTTGGTGAAACTGAAATTCCTCGCTTTTTACCTAATTCTGGAGGGTATGTTGATGCTGATGCGGGTGGGGTTCAGGTTCTGCTGAATTTTCGCAATAGTCGAGAGGGATTTCGTACCCTATCTTTGGATGATATTAACCGGGGGAATTTTCCGGCACATTGGATTCGCGATCGCGTTGTTTTAATTGGTATCACTTCCCCTGGTGTGAATGATATTGTGAATACGACAGCTTTGACTGATTTGCAGCCCTCTGGACAGATTTATGGGGTAGAATTTCAAGCTCATGGGGTTAGTCAAATTATTAGTGCGGTTCTGGATAGACGCCCCCTGTTGAATGTTTGGTCCGATAGATGGGAATATCTTTGGATTATCAGTTGGGGTGTATTGGCTTTGAGTGTGGGGCGGCTGACTCAATCGTCGTTGCAGAATCTTGGCTATGTTAGTTTGGCTAGCTTGCTCCTGCTTGCTATGAGTTATGGGTTTATTCGTTTAGGTTGGTGGATTCCGGTTGCTCCCGTTTTGTTAGTTTTGGTGTTCAATGGTATGGGGATTAGTGCTTTTGCTTTCTATAAATATGACCGGGCGTTGAAGTCTCAACTTGAAGTCCGCCAACGCACGATTGAGCAAACATTTAATCGGATTCATAATCAACCGATGCAAACCTTAGCTTATGTGATTAAGCAGGTGCAAGACCAAGACTTGAGTTCAGAAATGATGGTGGTGAAACTTCAACAGGTTAAGGCGGAAATTTGGGACGTTTGTGAGTATCTTAAGTGGGAAGCATTAAGTCAATATAAGCTGAGTAAAAATAAAACATTACAACTGAGTAATGATTTAATCTTTGACCTAGAATTCCCGATTCATGAACTTTTTTATACCGTTAGTCGGCATACTCTGGAGCGAGACTTGCCGGAATTCAAAACTCTGAAGATTAAGGTTTTAGAGTTTGCGGCGATTGCCGAGGAGGACTTTAATTTTGAGCAAAAGCGAGGACTTTGTGAATTTATAGAAGAAGGATTGTGCAATGTGGGTAAACACGCCGTCGGGGTGACTCGCCTTAAGGTTATTGGTAAAATTCAAGATGGGTGGTACAGTCTCAGTATTCAAGATAATGGGGTTGGTATTCGCTCATTGGCTGAAGGACATGGCACCAAACAGTGTAAACGTTTAGCGAAACAGTTGGCGGGTGAGTTTAAGCGAGAGTCTATTTCTGGTCAAGGAACGTTGTGTGAACTGACTTGGCGTTTGGCAAGGAGGAGGTTAGACAGGAAGAGGTTAGACCTACGATATTGGCGAAAAAGGTTTTAAGCAATTAAAAGTTTATGGGTGGAAACTGGTACAATATATCAGTTAATATGAGCTAAATATCGCCAGGGGGTAATCAAAGGTGAAATATTCCTGTTCCCGATTTATTGTCCAACCATTTCTACTTATTTTAAGTTTATCCCTAGTTGTGACGCCGACAGCTTTAGCTGAATACGTGCCACCTCCAGATCAGAAACCACCCAGTGATTATACAACTTCATCGGGTCCAAGGGGCGGATGCGAAGGTGACGGAATACCCCTAACTGCCCTTGCCCCTAAAACTCATGTGGGGGCAACCCTGTCTACCCATCCCACCTTGGCTTGGTTTGTCCCTGACTCGACAATTAAACCGATGGAATTTAGACTCTATGAGTATGATGCTCAGGGTAAACCTAAACCTGTGGGTCAACCAATTCAGTTAGAGAGTTCACCAGGAATTATGATGTTATCCCTGGCAAGGGAGCAGTTAGAATTAACGGTGGGGAAGACCTATCTTTGGCAAGTGACGATTCTTTGTGATTCGGATAACGATTCCAGCGATTTAATTGCTAGGGCAGATATGCAAGTGGTGCAGATGCCATTAGCTTTGGAGGAGAAACTTGCTCAGGTTAAACCCGGTTTGGCGACGGTTGAACTCTATGCCTCGGCAGGGTTTTGGTATGATGCTATGGGTGAGGCATTACAGCTTGCTCCTCCCTGGCAATTAGGAGAAGATGCTGTATCTCTGTTGAGAGATCTGGTGAATTTTGCACCCAACCAAACCCGTCGAGAATTCTATAGAGCGGAGTTAGAATTGATTGAGAATACGATGTTAATTCTTCGGGCAGACAAAAATTGCTGTATTACGCCCAAGGATTGAAAATCAAAATTCCTTAATAAAAAGGCATGAAACCCTTTACATAACTCCTAGTCAAAAAACATAATGTCACACCAACTCACAATCACCTACCCAGAAACCTTTCCCGATGCCCTGCAACAAACCAGAGAACAGTTTGAACAAGAGGCAAAATGGGCAATGGCTGTCAAACTTTTTGAAATGAAACGCCTATCATCCGGCATGGCAGCCGCATTAATTGGCATGGATAGAATTTCATTCTTGTTAACCTTAGATCGTTATGGTGTGCCGATAATTGATCTAACTGAAGAAGAACTATTATCGGATTTAGAAAATGCCTGAAACTGAGAGGATTGTGATCAATGCTGCACCCCTAATCGCCCTTGTCGCCGCTTTAGGGGATTTAACTGTATTGCAATCTCTCTACACTCAGGTATTGGTTCCCCTTGAAGTCTGTCAAGAAATCCTAGCCGGTGGTTCTAGCGGGTTTGCCGTAGCCGAATTCTAAGCAGCAACCTGGCTGCAAAAACAGCAAACACTCCTGAGGATTTCCCCCCTTCTCCTGAATTCCCTTGATAGAGGCGAAGCCGCCGTCATTCAGTTAGCCATGAATGAAAACATCCAAACTGTCTGTATTGACGAAATAGCAGGTAGACGAATCGCCAGATTAAGTGGACTTTCGCTGACAGGTTCCATTGGCATTTTACTCCGTGCCAAGCGGGAAGGCTACCCTATTTCAATTCAGCAAATGAACATTATCGCCAGTTACCGATGAGGATAAAGGGTGCCCAGTATGCGGGGTGGACATATTGGTTGTTGATTTCTGGACTGTTTTCTGCTTGAATTAGTTTTCGTTGTGCGAGGCTCAGGGCTTGGGCTTTACTCATGCCAGGGTTAGACCAATTGTGGTAATATTCTGTGATCAGGGTTTTGGTGGAGGCATCGGGAATAAACCAGAGAGAGGCTAAGGCTGTTTTAACGCCGGATTGAACGGCGATACCTGCTAAACCTAAGGTGGCACGCTCATCGCCAACGGCTGTCTGACAAGCGGTGAGGGCAAGTAGATCGACTGAATCAGAACCCTGACTCACCTGACGAATCGTGGTTTCTAAGTCTTTAAGCGTCAGCTTATTATTATTACCGGTGACTAAGAATGTATCTTCGGGTACAGCACTAAACTGTCCATGAGTAGCAATATGGAGAATCGGATAAACAGTTTGGCTGAGTTCGGCTTGTAAGCGATCGCGCGTAAAATCATCGTCTAAGAGGGTTTTGCTGCCGGGAAATAGGCTCTCAAGTTGCTGGAGTTCCGATTTAACGTGGGTGAGGGCGGGAAAGGTTTGTCCGTTTACTGTGGCTTTTGCCGTTAACCCCAGAGCTAAAACTTGAAGCGATTCATCGGTTAAGTGTTGAGGTGCAGTGAGGGTTAAACTGGGGGTTGTGGCAATGGCGTAGGTTTCCACTAAGAAGCTTTCCCCATTATGTAGGGCAGCCATGGGAATGCTGCGTAAGATCCCATCTTGGCTGAAAACTAGGGTGTTTATCCCAGCGGCGTCTAAATCGGTAATAAAGGGGCGAATTATCCAATTGTACAGGTTTTGAGCAGGTTTGGGGTCGTAAATCAGATCCCGTCGTCTTTCCAATCCTCGGCGAAATTCATTGACGGTTTCTCGTAGGGTTTGACTATCGATATTAATCCATTTGAGTTGGGTTGGCTTGTTGGGTAGGGTGAGCAGGATCGCGGTATGATTGTTGAAGATAATTGAACGGAAAATAGCGGTATCGTCTCCCACCAGTTGCTCTACAGATTTCTGAGGAATGGGTGTGAATAGACAATCATTGCCAAAGTAATTTTGCAGTTCGGCAAGTTTGAGGGCATCTATAGTTTTCAGGGCAGATTCTATTTCCAGTTGAGCTTCGGTAACTGGGAGACGTTCGACTCGTTCTAACTGGTATTGGGCAAAGTCTCGGTGTAAGGGATTAATCCGATCGCGAAAGTCAAATTGGACATCTGAGTCAGCCATGAGTAGTTCTTGGCGAATATCAGTTAAAGTCGCGATCGCGCGTTGGTAGGCGGCGATGGCTTGCTCTGGGTTTCCCTGTGCTTGAAATAGTCGGGCGGCTTGCCATTCCCAGAGATACAGGCTATCTTGGGCTTGTCTGTTTTGGTCTGCTGCTAACCGGGCTTTTTGGGTAAATTGTAAGGCTTGGCGATAGTCATTCTGGCATTCGTAGAAATGACCTAATTCCCCCAGGGCAAAAGACTCGGAACGCGAGTCTTCCAGGCGTTGAGCGATGGAGAGGGCTTGCTGGAGCAGGGATTCGGCAAGGGATGGCAGTTGGCGTGGCGGACATTGGTATTGTTTAGGGGTTATGGTAGAAACCGCTGGTTGGAGATTGGCTAAATCGATCGCTGCATAAACCAGATTACGGGAATCGGGGAGTTGATTGAGTAAATCCAGAGCCTCTTTTAGGGCTTGATTGATTTGAGCGGCGTCTATTTGGGGGGAAATTAGGGGATGTTGAGCCAATTTAATTAAATTAAGTAAGGCTCCCATTTGATTGGGTTGATCCTGTGATCTGCGAGCCAATTCTAGACTTTGCTGAAAATAACCAAAAGCCTGTTGGTAATCATTTAGCGCCTTTTGCCGAAATTGACTTGCCCTTTGCTTGGCACCCCGTTGTTGAGCCGAGTCAGCATAGCGCTCTTGGTGTTGTCCTTGGCGGGTGTAGGCATTGCCTAAACTGTTCAGGGTTGATGTATGATAGGCGGGGTGGTTAATGGCTAAGCTAGCTTCTAAATCCGCGATCGCGTCTTCATAATTTCCGGTGAGGAGATGGGCATTGCCGAGACTGCCCAGGGCGGCGGCTTCTCCTTGATTGTCTTCAGTGGTGCGGGCAATATATAGAGCGGTTTCCGGTTGGCAGTCTGTGGGGGAAGCCGAGGCATCACATAAAAGTGCGATCGCGTTTCGGGGTTGTCCGGTGGTAGTATAAGCTTGAGCCAGTTCAGTCAGGTTCCGCCCCAGATTCTGCCTATCTCCCAGTTGGCGATAATCAGCGATAACCTGTTGCCAATACTCAATCGCCTGTTCCATTTGCCCCAGTTGTTGATAGGTTCTGGCGAGGTTTTCTCGAATAATGGCGGTATTGGTAAGATTATGGGTTTCTTGGTAGTATTCTAGGGCTGTTTGCCAAGGTGCGATCGCGCGTTTAAAGTCGCCAGCTTGGTATAGCTCAACTCCCTGTTGCACCAATTGATTCCCTGGCACCGATTCAGCGATTGAGGGCAGATGATTCAGCCACAAGCACAGGAGTAGGCTGGTGAGAAAGAGTAGGGATTTAAGTCTGAATCGGTAGCATTGCATCAGCTGTCACGCTTTTAAATGGCTGGTTGAGACAGACGCACCGAGGGGTTTTGTTTGTAGTGAGAACTTTAGTTCTCGCTCCGCCTAGCTGGAGAGGGCTAAAGCCCTCACTACGAACCGCCAAACGACTACCTATATTGTCAGGCACTTCAATGGTAATTTGCATATTAAATAGCACTTGGCTGTCTGATTCATTACAATTTATTTTAATTATAAATCGGACTTGGGAATGAGACTGTCCATGGAAGGCTGATCACTGACTGATTTTCAGCTTATCGCATTATTAGGCTGTCAGGGCTGGAATGGGTTGGTCATTTTGTGCCATTGACTTGTCAGGTTTAGGAACTTAAGTTGGCAGAAAAGTGCAACCTGTTGTTGTCGGTTTGCCTGTATGGTATAGATATTCAGGTTATTTGCCGGGGTATTGTTCAATTTGGACAGGTTCCGTAGGGGCGCACCGACGTGCGCCCGTGTCACCCCTTCAGGGTAAAGAGTTCTTAGAGCGAGGGTGTAGGGGCGGGTTTTACAGATAACTTATGGCACCCAACTGATAACTTGAATAAACCCGCCCTTTAAAAGAACCAGGGGAGCAGAAATCCTATAGCTGAAAATTAGAATGGGTAAGGGTTATGGCTTAAGTTGACACAGATGACCGACGTGCACCCTTTAAGCGACAAAACAAGACAGTTCAGATCGAGTATCCTGGAGGCTTTGATGAACAGTCCTTTCTTTAAGAATTCAACAGAAGTAACGTGTTCCTACCTGGCTCAGATTCAATCTTCAAAACCCAGGTATTGGCAGTTAGGGTTGGTGAGTTTTTTCACCAGTCTTACTGTCTTAATCAGTCAGGATACTCCCCTTCACGCCCAGATTACCCCAGATAATACCTTAGAAGCAGAGAGTTCTCTTGTCACACCCAATGCTCAAGTGCGGGGAAGATTAGCCGATTTGATAGAAGGGGGGGCAATCCGAGAAGCTAACTTGTTCCACAGTTTCCTTGAGTTTAATATTGAAAAGGGACAGCGGGTTTATTTTGCCAATCCAGTTGGAATTGAAACGATTTTTAGTCGGGTAACCGGGAATAACCCTTCAGCTATTTTAGGGACATTGGGAGTTAATGGGGGGGCGAATCTATTTTTCCTCAATCCCAATGGGATTATTTTTGGAGAAAATGCTCAGTTAGATATTCAGGGTTCCTTTGTGGCGAGTACGGCGAATTCTGTAATATTTGAAGATGGCTCATCATTTAGTGCCACGCATCCAGAAGACTCCTCATTATTAACGATTAGTGTACCCTTGGGGTTGCAGTATGGACAGCCAGCCGCTGACGTTTCACCGGAGTTGGGAAACCTCTCTCCAAACCTCTCTCCTACTCTTGAGAAGGCTTTGAATTCTTATCAATCCTTAAATTCTCCCCCTTCCCTTGATTCTCCCCCTTCCGTGCAACAAGAGCAAAGCATCCTCTCTTCTCCCCCTTCCCTTGCAGGGAAGGGGGCTGGGGGGTTAGGTCAAATCTCAATTTTGCCAGATGGTGTGACAAGTCAGCCGCCAGCAGCGGTAGTGCATGCAGGGAATTTGGCGGTTGGAGAGGGAGAGAATTTGACCCTGGTGGGGGGTACGGTGGTAAATTCGGGGCAATTATCAGCACCCGGAGGAACAATTAGTCTTGCGGCTGTGCCGAGCCAAGGTTTAATTCATTTGGATTTAACTGGGCAAGTTAGCTCTGTTGATTTACCATTCAATAATGATACAGGTGAGGTTCTATCTGCTGCTTCAGGTTTAGCAACGTTACTGGAAAATGCTGGATTAACTGAAGCAGATATTCCGATTAATTTTCATTGGGGAACTGTGGCAATTTTAGGTTCTGTCGATACCTCAAATCCTCTGGGTAGTGGCGGTGAAATTAATCTGACAGGGAATCGGATTCAGTTACTCAATGGTGTCATCAATTCCGGCGGCGTTACGGGAGGGGAAATTAATCTCACCAGTACCTTTGTGGAAAATCGGGGAGAGATTCAGGCGGATGGTGAACGGGGAGGTAGTCTCAATATTAATGTTACTAATTTTCTCGATACTGGGGTTCTCAGCGCCACAGGAAATGCTGGGGATGGGGGAATGATTCAAGTCGATTATCAGGGCACAGTAATTCAAACCGCTACTGCGTTGACTACTGTAACCGGGAGTGAAAAAGCGGGGAGGATTCGGTTTCAGGGGGGACAGGTTTTCACCACGTCTGGGAATCTCCAGGCACAGGGGAAGTTGGGGGGTGAAATTCAGTTATTTGGGGAAAGATTGCAACTGTTGGGGACACAGGTAAATGCCAGTGGGAATCAGGGTGGCGGTGAGATTCTGGTGGGTGGAGATTATCAGGGAAATACGGTGGGGGCTGAGAATGCCGACTATACCTTAGTGAATCATGGCACCCGGTTACAAGCCGATGGGTTAACGGTTGGGGATGGGGGGAAAGTAATTGTTTGGGCAGATGGGGAGACGGATTTTTATGGGAATTTGACGGCGCGAGGTGGGGCGTTGGCGGGAAATGGGGGATTGTTGGAGGTATCGGGTAAGGAGAGTTTGGTGTTTGGTGGGTGGGGAGATGCGAGTGCGGTGAATGGGGTGGCGGGGGAGCTATTATTAGACCCGAAGAATATTACCATTGATACAGCGGTAACAGGCAACTCATTTCAATTATTTGACCCCAATCCAGCGGCAGGAAATCGATTTGGGGAGAATACGGCGGTACTGGCAAATAACAACATTGTGGTGAGTTCTCCATACGATGATTTAATGGCACAGAATGGGGGAGCCGTATACCTATTCGACTCGAACACCGGAGCGATACTCGAACCTATTCATGGTGAGAACCCAGGGGATAATTTTGGCTTGGGTGAAATAACAGCCTTGAGCAATGGTAATTATGTTTTCGGCAATCCCTTGGCAGATATTGAGGCGGTAGGGAATGCTGGGACAGTAATTCTGGCTAATGGCACCACCGGGGCGGAAATTAGCCGTATCTCTGGTACTAACCCAGGCGATTTTTTCGGCTCTGGTGAAATAACAGGCTTGAGCAATGGTAATTATGTGTTCGGCAATCGACTGGCAGATATTGGGGGGGTACAGAATGCTGGGACAGTGATTCTGGCTGATGGCACCACCGGGGCGGAAATTAACCGGATCTCTGGTATTAACCTGAATGATAATTTCGGCTCTGATGCAATAACAGCTTTGAGCAATAGTAATTATGTTTTTGGCAATCCCTTTGCCGAGATTGGGGGGGTACAGAATGCTGGGACAGTGATTCTGGCTAATGGCACCACAGGGGCGGAAATTAGCCGTATCTCTGGTACTGAGCAAACCGATTCTTTCGGCTCTAATGAAATAACAGCATTGAGCAATGGTAATTATGTTTTTGGCAATCAAGAGGCAGAGATTGGGGTGATGCTCGATGCTGGGACAGTGATTCTGGCAAATGGCACCACGGGGGAGGAAATTAGCCGGATCTATGGTATTAACACAAACAATTCGTTCGGCTCTGGTGAAATAACAGCATTGAGCAATGGTAATTATGTTTTTGGCAATCCAGCAGATATTGGGACGGTAGGGGATGCTGGGACAGTAATTCTGGCAAATGGCACCACAGGGGTGGAAATTCGCCGGATCTCTGGTACTAACCCAAACGATTCGTTCGGCTCTGGTGAAATAACAGCATTGAGCAATGGTAATTATGTTTTTGGCAATTCAGGGGCAAATATTCAGGGGGTAGGGGATGCTGGGACAGTGATTCTGGCTGATGGCATCACGGGGGAGGAAATTGACCGTATCTCTGGTACTAACCCAGACGATTTTTTCGGCAATAGTGGAATAACAGACTTGAGCAATGGTAATTATGTGTTCGGCAATCCCAACGCAGATATTCAGGGGGTGGGGGATGCTGGGACGGTAATTCTAGCTGATGACACCACGGGGACAGAAATTAACCGTATCTCTGGTACTAACCCAAACGATAATTTCGGCAACGGTGACATAAGAATCTTGAGCGATGGTAATTATGTCTTTGCCAATCCCAACGCAGATATTGGGGGGGTAGTGGATGCTGGGACAGTAATTCTAGCTGATGGCACCACAGGGGAGGAAATTAGCCGTATCTCCGGTACTAACCGAAACGATAGATTCGGCTCTGGTGAAATAACCGCCTTAAGCAATGGTAATTACCTGGTAGCTAGCCCTTTAGCCAACAATAGAGCCGGACGAGTAGATATCGGCATCGCCAATCCCGCCTCCCTCACCCACAGTTATTTCCCAAATCGCAATATTACCGTCACTCCCGCCATCATTACCAACATCACTGATACCGGAACCTCTTTCACCCTGCAAGCAAATAACGATATTACCGTTAACCAAGCCATTATTACTAATAATCCGACAGGTAGTGGCGGCGCCTTATCCCTAGAAGCCGGACGCAGTATTCTCCTCAATGCCGATATCATCACCGACAATGGCAACCTATCTCTGTTAGCCAATCAGTCTTTAGCCGCAGGAGTGATTAATTCAGAACGAGATCCGGGTGCCGCCAACATCACCATGAAACCGGGTACTACCATTAATACGGGTTTTGGCGATGTCACCCTTGAATTAGACACAGGCGCCGGATTAACCAATAATACCGTTGGTACTATCACTCTGGATAACATTAACGCCGAAACCCTCACCGTTGATTCCGCTGGAGCCATCCTCGGTAACGGTATCCTCTCTATTAACGGCACAGGGATAACTTCCTTAAATGCGGGTAACAGCGATATCATTCTGAATCAAAACAATGATTTTATAAATCTTAGTATAAACGGTGGTCGAACTGTAATCATTAACGATCGCAATGATATTAACCTAATCAACTCCTCAGTCTCTGGCAATTTCAATGTCAACGCCAGAGGAGACATTACCAGCCAAGATATATTTAACCCCAGTGGTTCAATAACACTCACCAGCACGAATGGTTCTATCGATACCACCCGAGGTACGCTCCGTACATTTTCCTTAGGGGCTGGCGGTGCGATCGCCCTCTCAGCTCAAGGTAATATTACCCTGGGCAATCTTGACGCTCGTGGGGTAAATGGTGGCGGTAGTATTACACTCACCAGTCAAGGGAGAATTGCTGCAGCCAATAGTTTCATCCGTAGTAGTACCATGAGTCCTAGCAGTGATTCAGGTCAAGCTGGGGACATTACGATTCAGGCTGAATCCGTTTCCTTGACTGACACAATCCTATCCGCTTCTACCTTTGGTTCAGGGAAAGGAGGAACAATTACCATCAATGCCGCTGAATTCGTCGAATTACTCAATGACAGTCTAGTCCTAACCACAACAACAGGGAACGGCGATGCTGGAGACATCGAAATAACCACCACCCAACTGAACATTTTTAACGGTTCACAAATTGGCACAGCAACAGTCAATCAAGGAGCCGGGGGAAATATAATCGTCAACGCCTCAGACACCATCAGAATCGCGGGTACTGCCGCTGATGGAGTCCCCAGTGGTTTATTTACCGCCGCCCTTTCTGGCTCAACTGGAGTCGCTGGAGACTTAGCGATCGCCTCTCAAACATTATCCCTGGAAAATGGATCACAAATCTCTGCCCGAAGTCAAGGAGAAGGTAACGCTGGCAAAATTGCTCTAACTATTGCCGACACACTCACCGCCACCGATAGCAGTATCCTCACCGCCACAGCTCAATCCGCTGGCGGCGCCATTAATATCGCCGCAGGTGATATCCGACTCTGGGGCGACAGCGACATCACCACCAGTGTCTCCAGTGGTGGTGACAACGGCGGGAACATCATGATCACCGCTGACTCCATCCTGGCATTTGCTGATAGCGATATCTTAGCCTTTGCCCGTGATGGCAGAGGCGGCGACATCACATTAAATACTCCCATCTTCTTTGGCTTCCGCTATACCCCTGCCGCCAGAGGCACTGATCCAGCTACCCTAGATCATAACCAGCGGGTCGATATCAATGCCGATGCCGCGATCGATGGCATAATTACTATACCCGACCTCACTTTTATTGAAAATAGCCTCATCGATTTACCCGACAATTTCATCGACAGCGACAATCTAATTGCCAATAGCTGCATGGTTCGGGCTGATCAGCAAAATGGCAGATTCACCATCACAGGCGCTGGCAACTTACCCCCGCGTCCCGGTGATCTTACCATATCCCCCTATTCCACAGGCACCGTGCGGATGATTCCCACAGAAAGTACCACTCGCCCCTGGCAAAAAGGCGATCCGATTGTGGAATCCACTGGAGTCTATCGACTCCCTGATGGACGATTGGTGATGAGTCAGGATTGTTCTTAAATGCTCCGATCAACTGGATTGCTTAAGACGCGATGGTGAAGCGCCGCTGCGAAGCACAGATCGCAACAAAATCGTTTTAAGGATGTAGAATTGTTTTGAAATTTTCAGAGTGCAATGAGGCAAACAAAAACCCCAGACAGGCTCTGGAGTTTTTATAAATCTTTTAATCAATGAAATATTGATTAAACATCTTGCTTTGTTTTATTCTTTTTGCGAGAAGACTCTCGTTTTAAAAATGCTCCAAAGCCTAGAGCTGTAGCTGAGCCAAGGATAGTCAGAGGCTCTGGAACTGGCTCTGGCTTCAATTGACCAAACAGCATCGTTTGGTTTGACATACCTTCTTCAGTGATAAACTGAGTTACTTTGGGACCATCAATAGTATCTGAAAAGCCTAAAATCTGTAGCTTAAATGTCTTTCCATTATAGGAAATCGTTTCTTCACCTATAGCGCTGGGAATATCAACGACATCAGGACATACGGTGGAGCCTTGAGGATCACAGGGAATCTCGTTAAGAGTTTCATTGTGAGCGAAATCAAATGTAAAGTCTTGACTCACTTGCCCATCGATATCTAGATTCAATGCCAACGTGGCACCTAGGAAGTCGCCTTGTGTAATCGCGAAGTTGTTATGAGTAAATGTGCCAAGTTTGAAGACTTGAAACGTTGTGTCATCTACTTCGACGCCACCGTTGCCATCGAAAACGTATGAACTTTGATCACTAGATGTGTTAGCCGGATTTCCCCAAGAGATAGTGTTCCCGTTATTCATAACGTCAGCAGCAGTTCCTTGAGGATTTGACCAGGTTCCTGATGTGGTTACAGTGGCAGCATTAGCGACATTAGTATAACCCAACGCCAAGGTGGCAAAGGCAATAGTTCCCAGAGCTTTATTCAGATGTTTCATTGATTTCAAATTATTAGATTCCAGTCATTACTTCCATAATACAAGCCAGGTTTATGTAAGGATATACCCTTATCTGCAAATTTAATGGCGTAAATCAACAAGGCACTTGGCAAGATTCGGACAATCAGATTGCAGAAAACTGCAAAGTTTGTGGTCTATCTGTGCGTGAAGCTCTCGCTATCGCGTTAGCGAATCGCGTCATGGTGTCTTTTAAAGTTACTGATTTTTAAAAGCAGAATATCGCTCTCCTTCCCTATTGAATTGTTGAATATTTTGGGTTAAACTTAGTCAAGAATAGGATTGTACTAGGGGGCTATACAGCTTACTAAAAAAAGTTATTGAAAGAAGCGATAGTAGTCAACTTTTGACTTTTGACTCCTCTCGTAGCGCTATAAGCTGTTCGGCATTTAAACCTTCCTTAATGTCAATAATGGCGAAATCCTTGTACTGCGAGCATCTTGCTCGCTACCCATTCCCAATTAAAATGCATGACAGCTTAGTGGTTAAGGTGCGTTACGCTTCGCTAACGCACCCTACAAATAGAGGCTTTGCGTAAGTCCTACCAATGAAATTATCAAAGCTCAACCCAATTTTTTTGGGCGTCGTCTGAGGCAATGCCAGGATTCTGAAGTCCGGAAGAACCATAATGTTACGATGACCAATGACCAATACTTAAAGATGCTTTCCTCGCCCTTAGTGTTGACAATTCCACCCTCAATTCAACTCAGTGATGACCAGTTTTTTGAACTGTGCCAAATCAACCATGATTTGCGATTAGAACGTAACCTGAAAACCGGAGAAATTTGGATTATGACGCCAGCGGGGGGAGAAACAGGAAATCGCAATTTTTCCCTAATCGTTCAACTTGGTTCATGGGTAAAACAAGATAAAACCGGGATTGGTTTCGACTCTAGCACCGGATTTCGGATTCCAGGAGCAATCAAAGAACCAATGTCACCGGATGCCGCTTGGGTGCGATTAGAACGCTGGAATGCGTTGACGTCGGAACAGCAGCAAAAATTTCCCCCAATTTGCCCGGATTTTGTGGTGGAATTACGCTCTCCCAGTGATACATTGAAATCCTTACAAAAAAAGATGGAGGAGTGGGTGCGTTTGGGCGTACAATTGGGTTGGCTGATTGACCGTACTGGCTGCCAAGTTTATATTTATCATCAGGATGGTTCTCAGGATTGTTTACAGAATCCGGAAACCCTATCGGGCGAGATGGTGCTTCCAGGTTTTGTATTAGACATGAGTGAAATTTGGTAGGAATTGATAGCTTGCACCCGGTTAATAGATTGTCCAGATTCTTACCTATTTATAGAACGAAAGAGTTTCTTGTTCCCTTCTGGTTCTCTCCCCTTGGTAAGGGGAGGGTTAGGGTGGGGTTAATTTGGGAAAAACCAAGACGATCGCATCAAATGTTTTCATTCAAATCAAGCCAACGCGATCGCCGGTTCTTAGAATCACACAGACTAACACACAGAGGACAACACAAAGCGCGATCGCATCCCATTGATCAGGAGACAATATCACAAATCCCGTAGGGGCGCACAGACGTGCGCCCTGACTGAAGGCTTGCGCCCAGTTTAAACGTCAAATCTATTCCACAATTTTAGCTGTGTCAGTCCACTACTGGCTACTGCATTTAAGCAGATTACTTATCTTTCTTTTGCTTTTGGGAATGTTGTCGCTTGAGCAACCCTCCAAATCCTAAAGCAGTGGCTGAACCAAGGATAGTTAAGGGTTCAGGTACAGGTTCTGGGTTTACAGTACTTTGTGTGGCATTAAAGTTATCAAAGGCAAAACCGCCACCTCCCCCACGGCTAACACCAGAAATCCGAATGTAACCGATATCACCGCCTAAATCGCTGAAGGAAAAGTTATAGGGCAAAGCATCGAAAGTATCAGGACCTTCACCACCAGGGATAGGAGGTGTGGTAATGGAACTAACGACTGTCCCTGTAGAATCAAGCGCTGCGATCGAGTATATTTCGCCCCGATCAAGATCCCAGAGTTGACCTGATGCGCTTCTTGCAGGTGTACCTGTATATTTCACAATGAAATCATCGGTACTAAAAACATTAAGTCCTCCAGGAGCACGTAGCAACCAGTCGCCTCCTTCATTTGTTGCTGTCCGGTCTATGTCCACACCACCAGGAAAAGAAGTGTAAGCGCGACCCGTATTTCCTCCATCGTTACGACTCTCAAATAGGGCATCGGCATCAATGGTTAAGTCGTTATTTGTATCAAAACCAAAAGTGACGGTAGTACCATTTACTGTGTAAGAAGTCGTCAAAGCCGCGTTATCCGTGGGCGTAGTTATGCCATCGGGAAGGGTTTCAAAGTCGATAAGAGCAGCCTGAGCGGAACCCGAAAAACTTAGAAGTAAAGTCGTTGTTCCGGTTGCTGTAGCTATTAACAGTGGAGCTACCGATTTCTTGGTTATTGTTGTCATTTTTGCAGGTATTTTAGAGACAATCTCAATGAAGTTAAAACAACAGCGTAATCAGCTATATTTCGAGAATACCAGTCAGATTTATATAATGCATTAACCTTTTCTGCCAATTTGATGGCGTAAATCAACAAGGTTATTGGCAGGATTGAGCCAATCAGATTGCAGAAAACTACACAAAACGGGCTGCATCAACCGGAAACCCTGAGCCATTAATACTTTCAGAGGCATTGACAGTAGAGACGTTGCATGCAACGTCTCTACAAAAGGAAATCTGGTAAAATTTGACAAAATCCTGGTATCAAGATCCGGGAAAATTAGGCTAACCTTTCTTCTCCTTTTCCCTTATTTTGAACAGCTTCTAAGCTATAGCGTTTTCATTTGAGATGCCAACAAGCCACCCTTACCCAGTAAGACTTTCAGGGCTTTGGCTGTACAGGAATCATCTGTAAACACTATATTGAGCAAATAACAAATGACAATTAAATCAGGATGTATCTTACAGGGAAACGGACAACATTTGTAGAGGTTGGCATTACCATTTCAATATGTGGGGGCGCAAGCCTTGCACCCCTACAGATAGCTGTACCATCAGCACTGGCGAATACCTATACAGTTGCTCAATCTTCTCCACCCCCTGGGATAACGATTCCAGAAGGTGCACCAGAAACCCTGGAACAAACCATTCCCAATCCAACTGATTTATCCCCTCCTCTACCACAGGAAACCCCCCTATCCCCACCTCAACCCAACCTACAACTCCCTACAACTCCCCAACCGCCTCAAGTTCCCTCACTATCCCCAGAATTATTCCGCATTAATCAAATAGAAGTTCTCGGCAATACTGTATTGCAATCAGAAATCGCCGAATTAACCCAAACCTATCACAACCAAGACGTCACCTTTGAAACTTTACTCGAACTGCGCCAACGCATTACTCAACTGTATATTCAACAGGGTTATGTCACCTCTGGCGCCTTTTTACCCAAACAAAATATTAGTGATGGGATGATCCAAATTCAAGTCGTTGAAGGTGAAATTGAACAGATTCAAATCCAGGGATTAAACCACCTCAAACCAGGATATGTGCGCCGTCGCCTGGAATTAGCAACCGATACTCCTTTCAATCAGCATCGCCTCGAAGAAGCCTTACAACTTCTGCAACTTGACCCCCTCCTAAATCAAGTCAATGCTGAACTAATCGCTGGCAGTGGTTCTGGCAAAAACATCTTACTCCTAGACTTACAAGAAACACCATCCTTTCACGCCGGTGTATCTGGTGCCAATAATCAATCTCCCAGTATCGGCTCAGAACAAGCCAATCTATTTATCAGCCATGATAACCTATTCGGATTTGGCGATCGCGTGACTGCTGAATACGGGTTCACCGCCGGATTAGACTTCTATCGTTTTAACTACGGGATTCCCATCAATGCTCGTGATGGTAAAATTAGCTTCAGCTATAGCAACAGTAACAGTCGGATTCTAGAAGCCGGCTTTGAAGATTTAGGAATCAGAAGCGAATCCCGCACCCTATCTGTAAATTTCCGTCAACCGATTGTGCGATCGCCGGAAACTGAATTTGCCCTCGGTGTCAGCGTCGATTGGCGTCGTAGCCAAAGCTTCCTACTCAATGATATCCCCTTTTCCTTCTCCCTCGGACCAGAGGATGGCGAATCCAAAGTTACCGTACTTCGCATCTTTCAGGAATGGAGCGATCGCACACCTAACCGCATCTTAGCGGCTCGCTCTCAATTTAGTCTCGGACTCGATGCCTTTGATGCCACAATTAATAATACAGGAACCGATGGGCGATTCTTCTCTTGGTTAGGACAAATTCAATGGGTGCAGCGATTATCACCCAAAACCGTACTCCTGACACAAATCAATACTCAACTCACTCCAGATTCTTTACTCTCCCTAGAACGATTCGGGATGGGCGGTGGAGATAGCATTCGAGGGTATCGCCAAAATCAACTCGTTACTGATAATGGCATTTGGGGGTCACTAGAAGTCCGGATTCCCCTAACCTCAAACCCCAATCAATTACAACTCGTACCTTTCTTTGATATCGGTACAGCTTGGAATAATCAAGATGATGACCCAAATCCCAACACCATTGCTAGTTTAGGATTAGGATTAAATTGGCGGATTAATTCTGATTTAGATTTGCGTTTAGACTATGGCATCCCCTTAATTAAAGTCAATCAACGGGGGGATTCACTGCAAGAATCGGGTTTCCACTTTTCCCTGGATTATCAGCCATTTTGATAAATTAGGTAGGCACGCCGAAAAGTTAACGGTGGAGTCGTCATTCGTTATTTGTCATTAGTCCTTTGTCAGGGATAAACTAAAGACTTTCTTGTTCCCTCACCGCCGATTTTGGGATGGTTAGGGAGGGGTGGAAAATTTCCTAGATCAGGTAAAAACAAAGACGATCGCATCAAACTCTGAGAAAGTGGTAGGGGCGCACGCCGTGCGCCCAGAAACTCCGTACAATTTCTTTTCTACAATTAAATCAGGGCGGGTTTTGTTGAGGAGTTATTAGTAACAAGCTAGTTTGAGTTCCTAAACCCGCCCCTACAATTTAATCTCTGGTAGAGGCAATTCATGAATTGCCCCTACAAGTAGCGCCTACACCGCCAAGCAAACCTTACTCATAATCCTGTTGCGAATCAACCTTAAATGTCCCCACAGACGCCTGCAACTCTCGCGCCACTTCCACCGTTTTCCGCAGTGAATTCGACACCTTCGTTGAGGAATCTGAGGTTTGGGCTGAAACCATGGCAATTTCATACATCAAACTACTCACTGCTTGAGCCGTTTGAGTCTGAGACACCGTAGCCGTAGAAATTAACTGCACCAATTGATCAATCTGATAGGATACCTCTAACATCTGACCCAAACTATTTTTCGCATCATCCACCAACTGTGTCCCTTCTACCACCTGCTTGGTGCTTTGTTCCATCGCCTCAACCACCATCGCTGTTTCTCGTTGAATACTCTCGACAATCTCTTCAATTTCTTGAGTCGCCGCTGCCGATTTTGCCGCCAATTCTCCCACTTCTTCGGCAACAACGGCAAAGCCTTGACCCTCTTCACCAGCCCGTGCTGCTTCAATCCCGGCATTAATCGCAAGTAAGTTGGTTTGTAGGGCAATTTTTTCAATGATAGATACCACCTTAGCAATCTGTTGAGACGACTCACCCAAACGCTTCACTTTTTTCGCTGTCTCACCAATCGTACTCCGCAGATTTAAGATATTTTCTACCGTTAAATCCATCGCGGCTTGACCCATTTGTGCAGTATTGGATGCCGTACCAGCAACTATAGCCGCTTGGCGAGCATTCTCTGCGACTTCTTCAATCGACTGGGTCATTTGTTCGACAGAATTTAAAATCTGAGTTGTTTCTTCTGCCTGTTTCAGTGCCGCTTCTGCCAATTGCTGAATCGCTTTCTCGTCTTCCCCAACCGCCATATTCACCTGAAGCGCTGACTCTTGTACCCGCGTGACAATTTGCCGCAAGTTCTCAACAATCGAGTTAAAAAAGTCAGCAACGGTGCCAATTTCACCAATGTTTACCTCTGCCCGTACCGTTAAGTCACCTCTGGCTGCTCCTTCTACATCATTGAGCAGTTCAACTAATTGCATTTGAATGGCTTCTTTTTGTTGACGTTGCTCCTCTGCTAGGTTTTCAGCTTTTTGACGGGATTGCTCAATTTGGGCTAAGAAATCTAAACGATCTAAGGCTGAACCGAGTTGAATCGCCACCTGTTTAAAGAAGGTAATTTCTGATTCTTGCCACGCTCTGGTACTGGAACATTGATGAGTCACTAACAAGCCGTGAAGATCACCATACGCCAAAATCGGCGCGACTAAATTGGCTTTGACTTTAAAGGGTTCGAGTTGACCCAAATAACACTTGGTCAAACCCGCCTTGTGAATATCTTCAATCGCCTTGACTCGACCTTTCTTGTATTTCTCCACATATTGCTCCGCAAAACAGGGGTCAGCAATATTGGCTCCCAAGGCTTTGGGAAAACCTTCCGCCACAGATTCAGCCCTGATTGTTCCTTTCCAGTTTTCGTTAAACAGATAAACGATCGCGCGATCGGTTTTCATCGTTTTGCGAACTCCTGTAATCGCGGCATTATAAATTTCTTCCGCGGTCACAGATTCCCGAATACTTGACGTAATTTCGTTTAGTTGTTGCGCCCGTTCGGTTTCTGCTTCTTTCTCCACCAAGAAGTTCACCCGGTCTAAGGACAGACCTACTTGAATCGCTAACTTTTTGAGAAACTCAATTT
This sequence comes from Coleofasciculus sp., assembly GCF_046565525.1. Lineage (NCBI taxonomy): Bacteria > Bacillati > Cyanobacteriota > Cyanophyceae > Coleofasciculales > Coleofasciculaceae > Coleofasciculus > Coleofasciculus sp. The sequence goes on from NZ_JBKHUP010000007.1 coordinate 81,142, forward strand.
CCGACTGCTGCCAATTATGGGGAGCATTACAGTGGTGGGCAATGAGTAAACCAAATAACTGGTCATCTTTGAGAATCGGGGTTACCAAATTGGCTTTAATTTGTAACCGTTCCATTAACTGGAGATGATCCGGATGGAAACCCGCTTCAAAAACATTATTGGTGGGTACGACTCGCCCTTTTTGGTAAGCTTCGATGAGAGCATCCCCAATACAAGCGTCTTCGATTTTATCCCCCAAAGCCCGAATAAAACCGGGAGCGACGGCTTCATTGGAGATGTATCCACGCCAATCGGGTTGGAACCGATAAATTACCACCCGATCCACGCTCAGAATTTGTAACGCTCCTTGAACAGCAGTCTGGAAAACTTCCTCTAAGTCTCGTTCAGTACGAGCGCGGGAAATGGCGATTTTAGTAAATAATTCTGCCTGTTGAGTTTCTGCTGATTGCTGATATAATAATCCTTTAACGCTGGTCACGAGATTATTAAAAGCTTGTGCCAAGAGGCGGGTTTCTGTCGGACCCACGGATTCAGCCTGCACATTGAGATCCCCACCGATGATCTGTTCAGCCGTGCCAACCAATTGTTTTAAGGGCATTGCCAAGCGACGGGCTAAAAACAACAGGGTTGCCGCGATCGCACCGCCTAAGAGCAGAAACGCTAAGGAAAAGGTCAACGTGGCTTGAGACCCAGTTTTGCGGAGATCACTTAGTTCCATGGAAACTGCAACTACCCAGTTGGTTTTGGGAACGGGGACGAGAAGATAACGGCGATCCGAGTAGGTAAAAGTGGCACGTTTTAAGGAATCGCCAACCTGAGAGGGGACGGACTCGATAGTTAGATCCTTAAATGGTAAATTGCTCACCACCGATTCCGCCTCAGAGTTCTGAGACTGTGCGCTATCGAGCAACATTTTGACACCTTGCGCGATCGCATCACCGCCTACGACTGTCTGCTGACCTTGTTCATCCTTAATCCCCACGTTATGAATGACGGTGACATTACCCTCGTTTGTTAGGGCTAAAAGCTGTACGATTTGAGAATCAACCCGGTGTAGTTCTGAGAGCAAATTATTCAGCACCGTCGCGAACACTGTAGCGGGTAAGACGCCTTTGACCACACCCAAAAATTCCCCAGAGTTGGGATCAGTAATCGCTTGACTCAGTTCAATCCCAAAGGTATTTGCCGATTGATCAAACGTCGGTTCGAGCAACCGACCCTCACCCGTTTTAGTCTGTTGCCACCATTGTTCATCCCGTTGCACAAAGTCCGAAAGTGGCTGACTGTATGCTACATTAAACCCGTGCTTATCGGTGAAAAATAACTCAGCAAATTCGCCAATTTCTGCCGTTTTCTGAAGATAACTATTCAGCGATGGATTGAGTTGGACAATTTTATTCGTGGCAAAGGTTTGTTCAAGCTGTTCAATCGGAATTGTCGGCAGTCCTTCTTCTTCAGCCACTGTCGCCGTATTTTTAGCCGCGTTAATAACTAACGGGTTATTTGCCACAATCGCCGGTATTTTTTCGGCTTCGGCTAACAACTCATTGACAAGATCACTGGTTAACAATGCTTCGTTTTGTAATAACTGCTCAGTTTGTTGTTGGCTGCGCCTAGAAATAATTCCAGATGTCACCAATCCGGCTAATGCCAGGGGAACCAGTACCGCCGGCAAAATGGTTTGTAATAACTGAGTCCGCAGGGGAGTACTGGGTTGGGATGACAACTGATTGTAGCCTCCTGAAAGAGTACGCCACACGAAAGGCTGTTTAGCCCCTTCTGGAGGCGTCATTCCTGGAGGTGGAACGGGTTCTAAAGGGAGTTGACTGTGGGGATAATTCGTTGCACTTTTTTGATACCCTCTATTCAAAGCGTCTTCGGTGAGTTCATGGGATTGAGAGTTATAAGTGTTAAGTGGATCAAACTGAGTAGCCATGAAATGATGTCCTTGAAATGAGAGTCTTTTTGGATTTTTGATTGTTGATTGTCATACTCGCTCTTCGAGAAGCAAGCTACGTCAAAGAATTATGGTATTGGCTCAGGATAGGTTGAGTAACATCAGGGTCAAAAAACGATAATGTTGAAACGCACCCCTACTCAAAACTAAAAACAGCCTTATACTTCATTGGTTATATTTGTGACCAAATCCGTTGCCACATTGACAGACGAAACTCTGTAGGCTGGCTCTAAATACAACGGCTCAACTTTCCCCTGTCTTCCTCTCTCCCACTCATCAACACGGGAAATGCTATATCAGCCTTACATCATTAGAAAACTAGACCTAAAAAAAAGGATATCCGAGTGACTTTGGTGTAAAAAACACGGCAGATGTTTATCCTCAGGGGGTGTGCAAAAATAAACCCCACACTTTTTGCTTGAGTCCTAATTCACGAATGAAAAATGACAATTGACAATGGACAATTGACAATTGTCAATTGACCAATGAGATACGACGCCTAAAGCACTCGTCTACAAGCCACACTAGCCGCCTTTACACCCCCACCAGAGGAAATTAAAGCGCCGATGGGACCACCAACAGCTTCCCCGGCGATCGCCATTTCAATCGCCACCGCCAACGTACAAACATCTAAATCTACTTCTGATGCGGGTTGCGCTTCTGGATGATTGTCTTTCCAGGCTTGGGCTAAAGGAACGGCAAGTTCTGCTAATTGATTTTCTAGGTCAAATTTCTGCACTTCTTCAGAAGATACAGTATCAGGGGTTGAGGGATTGATCTGACTTAATTGGTTTTCGGATTTGAATGAACTCATAGCGCTAGTACCTAAAAAACACCACATTCAGGAATAGTGGGATTTGAAGCGAAAACGATAGATTACCCTGGTGGTGTCCAACCTTGAGGAGAACGGAAGCAATAAAGGTGAGCGATCGCAGACCCTAGGCTTTCATTCCCACATCTGGTTGAATCTGTAAGACAGTCGTATAACTTGTAATACACTTTCCTTATCATAGGGCAACTACACGAGTATCAGCAACAAAGTCTTGGAGGTTTTATCGAGTCTTCATAAACTTGGACAGGGGGTACAGGGGAGATGAGGGAGAATTTCCCCATCACTTCCCCTCCTCACCCACCCCTTAGACATTACTCAAACAGAACCGTCACCTCACTTGATTGGGTAAAGTAGTTCCAAATCGCGATCGCTAAATCATTCTCATATTCCAGCTTTTCTATACCCTGACAATTCTGGCAATCCCTTGCACATGATGAAGTTTGACCATCTGCAGTTTGACCATCTAGGGAACCCTCTGGAATTGCTAAACAAATGTTAACAACCGGGATCTCGTTTCCCTCACCCAATCCGTTGTAGGTGCTGAACGTCACCGCAGCAACATAGTCCATATTTATGATCAAATCGGCGAGTCGGATGAATGCCAAAATAAACTCCTCGCACAGATAATTCAATAACTGTTTTGTCAAAAAAAACCTTAAATAAAAAGGTTAAGTTGTACACCCAATGGGTGTAGTCAAGGTGGAACTCTTCAATTTGGTGTCGTAGATGCACTTACTCGCAACGGACTAGAGAAGATAGCTCCTCTGGCTTGAGTTTTTCTCAAAAAGAGGGTTTCTTTTCTATGCCATTGCGATGACCCTGAAAGCGTACTTAACCGTAAGATAGCGTAAAACACGTAATACACCAATAGCATGATAGTCAATCTGCACGCTTCTCGGCAATAGGCTGATCACCAATATTGGTGATTAGGGATTGGTGAGTGCTAATTGAAAAAATTTTCCTGTGTACCCCCGTACCCCATATTTCTCATTCCGCCAAAAAATCCAGCAACGCCTTCGCTGTCTCTTGCGGCGCTTCCTCTGGCAGAAAATGACCACAGTCCAACGCCTGACCCCGAACATCGATCGCGCGATCGCGCCAAGTTTGTAAGACATCATAGCGGCGTTGCATTACGCCTTTTGCGCCCCATAGCACCAACAGAGGACATTGAATCTTCTGGTCAATATCTGCCTCATCGTGTTCTAGATCAATGGACGCGGCGGCGCGATAATCCTCACAGGTGGCGTGAATCACAGCAGGTTGGCTAAAGCAGCGAATATATTCCGCCATCGCCGCCTCGGTAAACCCCGCCTGTGTCGCACTCCATTGGTGTATCTTGGTCTTCAGGTAAAATTCTGGGTCAGCACCAATCAGTCGTTCCGGAAAATTATTCGGCTGGATCAGAAAAAACCAATGTTCGTAAGCTGTGGCTAACTCTTTATCCACGGTTTGAAAAATAGTTCGGGTGGGTACAATATCTAAAACCGCCGCCTTCTCAACCCGCTCAGGATGGTCAAGCAGGAGGCGATGCAACACCCGTCCGCCGCGATCGTGCCCGACGGCAAAAAAGCGCTTAAAACCCAGGATATCCATCAGTTCTACTTGGTCTTGGGCTGTTACCCGTTTAGAATAGGTCAGGTGGGCTGGATCAGAAGTGGGTTTATCGCTGTCACCATAGCCGCGCAAATCTGAACAAATCACTGTGAAGTGTTGCGACAGAAGTGGCGCAACCTGATGCCACATTACATAAGTTTGAGGATAACCATGAAGTAGTAACAGAGGATATCCTTCGCCACCCATCACCAGATTAATCGTGGCATCTGAGGTAGAAATCCGGTGCTGGGTAAATTGCTCAAACATAACTGTGCCGATGGGGGACAAGTAGACAGATCTTAACTAAGTAGGTTAGTTTATATTCAGACATAGTATCTAGCTGCAACTCAGATGGTGCAGATGGTGAAATCCTTTCAAGCAGCAGATACAGGTGCCTCAGATTATTCATCCTTTTTCTGATCGCGATCGCGCCGTTGAGTCAACGAGAGGGCATTTACATTTCAAGGCAAGCATCTACCCTTATAGAACATCGGTTCCATCATCGAATCAGATGCTGATTTTCTACAGAAAGATTAACATAAGTGACCTGAAAATCTAGTTGATGATGTATGTAGGGGAGCCGCTTGCACCCTGACATTAATTTTTATTTATAAAATTATTTAAAATGAATTTAACCCGTCTAATTCAAGAGTTAAACAACTTTAGTAAACATGGTAATGGCGAGCTAATTCTACAAAACGCTCAGACAGTTTGGACGCTTTACCTGGTTCGGGGTCAATTACTTTATCCCAAGAGTAAACAGCATCCAGTGAGGCGCTGGAACAGAGCCATAAGGCAGCATCGAGCGAATTGGAACTGGAGGGATGATTACTCCCAGTTTTCAGACAATCATAATTGGGAATGTCAGCTTATTGATCGCGGCTTGAGCAAAAAACAACTCAGCCTGATTCAAGCCAAGTTAGTCATTCGCAGTTTAGTTCAAGAATGTTTATTTGAACTCAGTCCTTACCCGGATTTAAACAGCGACTGGAAACCTACCCAAACAGCGATATCGACATTTTGCAAGGTTGTCGCCTTATCCACCAACGAAATACAAACGATTCTGGGTACAGCCCTGCAAATGCAGCAACAATGGCAAGCGGCTGGCTTAAGTCACCTTAGCCCAACTCTAGCTCCTATTTTACAAGAGGGAGCAGACACTTCTGAGTTGCCGATTGAAGACAAGTATCTCAACGGAAAATTAACCTTGTGGGATATTGCTATTGAGCTAAATAAATCCATAATTGATGTCACTCAGTCTTTGACGGATTGGGTTAAGCAAGGGATGCTCAAATTTAAAGAAATTCCTGATTTATCCTTACCAAGGACTAAGGATAACGTTGTAGATACTCCGGTAGTCGCCGGCAGAAAACCACCGGAAGTCAATCCGACTCCACTCAGAAACAAAACGCCTTTAATTGCTTGCATTGATGACAGTCCGGTGTTAACGCTCACCTTAAGAAAAATTTTAGTCCCCAATGGGTATCAAGTGTTGAGTATTCCCGAACCGATGCGAGGATTTTCCCAACTTATTGAATACAAGCCAGACTTAATCTTACTTGACCTACTTTTGCCCAATGCTGATGGCTATAGCATTTGTAAGTTTCTGCGAGAAACTCCTGTGTTTAAAAAGACACCCATTATTATATTGACGGCTAAAAATACGTCAATTGACCGGACTCGCGCTCAGATTGTGGGTGCAACAGGGTTTTTAGCGAAACCACCTCAAGCCCAAGAATTGTTGGACATGGTGCAGAAACATTTAGGGTAAGCGAACAGAGACGTTCCGGCGGAACGTCTCTACTGATGTGTCTTAACCGATACCCGTGGTTGCTATACAACAACAAGTGACTAATTGAGAGATTTCACATCAATTTTGAAATGGGCAATGAGGGTCATCCTTTCGTAGGATAAGAAGTACAGATGCAAGAGTTCGGGATTATCCTGATCAAGATGCATGACAACGCCATCTAAGGCGAGTTTGTGATGGTCAATCCACCCGCCCTTAGAATCCAGTAATACGCTGAAATAAGGACTTTTATCCGGATGGTTGGCTTTCAGTTCTTCGTAGTCTTGATAAAAAGGAGGGATACCAATCCCTAGAGGCATATACAACCCCTTATTATAGTTGTCTACAGGTAACTGCGGCAGGTCTTTGATATTGACGCCACTGATAAACAACTTATTTTCTTCCCCGGTTTTCGTATCCGTGAACGTCAACTCCAGTTCCTGTAATGTTTCATCGACGCCTACAGGATCAATATTCCGAAGAACGGCTTTGTCAAATTGACCAATGCGCCAGTATTCATTTCCCCATGGTTTATCTGTATTATAGTATCCAGGAGAAACAAAAGAGCCAAACTGAATCTCATGTTCACCGCTATAAAAATCGCCCCAGGTTTGCAAATTATTCGCGAGAACTGTTCTGACTTTACGGGTTTGCTCACCGGAAGCAATTATTTTTTCATCAAGGGGGAAATCGGCTCGAACCTCTTGCTCATTGATGACATTTCGCAGCAAATCCGTCTTGACAACGGTGCCACTGGGATCTTGCCAATGTTCTAGGCGTCGCCAGTATTTCCAATAGGATATATTGTTGATTTTTTCAAAGACTTGTTTGTAATATCCTAAGGGAAAGTCGAACCATCCTTGGTAGTAAAGGGCTTTATCACCATCCTCTTTGGCGGTTAGAATAACTTCCCATAATCCACCATTGATGCAATTATTTGCCAAAGCAACTTGAGCGAGGTTTTCTTTTTCAAAGCCATCGCCGCCACTAATTTCAATATGTTCCGAGTCAGCCGGAAAACTAATCTGTTGGCGGTTCCATTCGCGGTCAGTAAAGGCAATAACTTCTAACCCTTCATCGTTTTTGACCCATTCTGGTGCTTTTGGAGTTAAAAGGCTTAAGTCAATATTTTTGATAACGATTTTAGCCGTGTGGTCGTTATTCGGCTCTAGGACAAAATCGAAATGGGTATCATCTCGTTTGACAACGGTTAATGTCCGGTCGTTATAGCGTCGGAATTGCTTACTTAAACTTGATGTGTTGGCTGGATATTTAGTATTTGATAATTCCTTGAGATTAACCTGAATTGCATCGCTGACTTTATATCGAGTGGTCTGTCGATAAGCTAGTCCAGCTCCTCCTAAACCCATTACACCAATGCATACGGCAAGCGTGCCAATTAAAATCTTTTGCTTTGTTTTCTTAAGTGTTTTGCTCGCATTTGAAGCGGTAGTATGCATTGAACTATCTTGAGGCAAAGCAGAGTTTGACATGCAAGTTCCCCTGGTTTTTTCGTTCTGAATAGCATATTAACGAATTCATTTAAACTTGTGCAACCTTTTTCTAACGACTGAAAAAAAGTTCATCATTGCTTAAAAAAACTAAAGCATTACTTTATGGTTTCTTTATATAAAATGATTCATTTTGACTTGGAAATTTAGGTAAAGAAGGCGCAAATGCGCTATATATAGACAATTTAAGAGCAAAAAGCATTATATATAGCGTTTTCACCCTAAAAAGGGTGATTTGCCTAAAAATGGCGAAAAACCGTTAAAAATGGATAATCGTTTTTCTGGGCGGAGATATTCTCCACCTTTAGACGGAAGAGGTAATTGGGAAAATAGCTCAAAATATACTTGAGTAAATACTCGTAAAATAAAAAGTTTTTTTAAATATTATTATTAATTGTATCGATGTGATATAATTTCATTTTTTATATTAGCTGCTCATAAAGTTGTCGGCACAATTAGATGCTTGTAGTATTACAGCTTTAGTGCTAAGACAAAACAGTGTGTGGTAAATTAAAACATATTGCTATAGGCAGCGATAAACGTAATATAGACAATACAAGGGTTGTGAGTTCTCTCAGTTATTCCTACACAGAGACGGTGTAAGACAGATAGACCGGAAATGGAAATATTTGTATTACAAAGGGATGTAGGGGCGGATTTTACCGACAATCCCGGCGTATCAATTAACTCAACTTGCACTTTCCCCCTGTTGAAAAGGAAATCGCAGCTATACAAACTTGCGTCCGCAAGGTAAGGACTGGCGGACAGTAAAATGTCAAGTGCGATCGCCCGAGTCGGGACGAGTTAGCCCGGTTTGCGGCTACTCGTGTGGGCAAAAATCCAAATCAAGTTAACCTGAAAAATATTAAAGAACTGAAACAGTAAGGGGCGACGGGTGTTTCAGGTGCGCCTGTATTTTTTCTGTTCGATGACCAAGGTCAGTCTATCGCGACAGTCAAGCTTTTTCCCAATCTCCAGGAATTTGCCCGGGAATTATCCGCCTTGAAGCGGTTTGAGCAGGAAAAGTTTGAAGTGATTAAATCGCCGCAGAATTTGGGTGTGGCAAAGGCGGGAGAGTTGGGCGTTTTGGTGAGTTCGGTTGCGCCTGGGGCGGCAATTGATGATTACTTGCAACAGCTAGGGACTGCTACTGGAGAGAATCGTAGCACACAGATGGAACGGACAAAGCAAGCGGTAAAGGGTAATGCACGGGCATTGAGTGAACTGCATTCGGTGCGTGGCGGACAAGTCCCTCAAATGTTTTTGGAGCGACATGTTAATGCGGTAAGGGATATAGAAGGGAAACTATCTACAATCGTTCGTCAGGGCAATTTGTTAAGTTTAGATGAATCCTGGCTTCACGAAAAAATTGATAAAGTCGTTAATGATGCGATCGCGCATCCTGGACAAGCTTCTCTCATTCACGGTGACGCGCATCCAGGGAATTTCTTTTGGGATCAGCCAAGTGAACAACTAACGGCGATTGATACACCCACAATGCACTATTCAATGGGGGAGGGGGGAGAAGCAATTGGTGCGCCAGCGCGGGACTATGGCAATTTTTATCAAAAGTTGGCTAATTTTGGGGTTAATTATGGGGTGTCTTTAGAGGAAGTTGAGCAGTTACAGCAGGCTTTTGCTGATGCATACCAGGGGGAAATGCCAGAAGCAGGGGTGAAATTTTTTCGAGTTCGTGCTGGGTTGGGTGAGTTGATGAAGGCGATCGCGACGGATGATGAACGAGTTATCTATAACAATCTGCAACTTATAGTAAAACTACTAGAGGAATAATGAATATTGCTTTTTCAGTACCTCTGCCCTTTCGTAAGGTCAAGAGTTTAGTAGTTAGTAATAATCGGGTTTTGGTATCCGATTCTGATCAGATGGTGGCGATTACGGCTGAGGGGCAAATGCTTTGGCATCTAAGATTTGAACATCCAATCGGTAAAATGGTGGTTGCGCCTTCTGGGGACATTGTTGGCATCTGTGATGGTGGAAAGCAGTTAACGGTGCGATCGCCTAATACAGGAGAGCTAAAATTGTCGATTCCCGTCAATAGCTTTGTTTATGCCATCCCGGCGGTAACAAAAAGCCACTTAATATACCACGGTTGGGATAATCAGTTAAATGTATTTTATCAAACAGGTGAGCTTTGTTGGTCGGCTCCAACGGATAAAAAGGCAATCTGGATACAACCTGTTGTCGTTGAGGATTGGGTGTTTACCAGCACTCAGGGTGTGATGGCTTATGCTGTTGATGATGGCTCTAAGCGGGGGTCATGGGATGAGTTATCGCCTTCAGAGGAAATTTTAACCATGAGGAGGGCTGACGCAAAAAGAATTGTTGTTGGCTACGGCATTAATCAGCTATTCATACTTAATAAAGAACATTGTACTGTCTGCCCTTGGATTCTGCCTTCTGGATACCGCATTTTTATGGATTCGTTGACAGTTTTTGAGTCTCCAGATAGTGAATTAACGCTAATTGCTACAGCCGGGGTGGATGGGAAAAAAGCGGTTGTTTCAGTAACGGAGTCAGGGGAGATGTTATGGGAATACCCGATATCAAAAACTCCGGTGGCAATTTCTGTGGGAACCGCAGGACAAGTTTATATCGCCCAAAGTCCAACCCTGGATGAGTGGGATAAGTACAAAGACTTTTGTGAGTTTTCCTGCTTTCTGCTTGAGCTTTCGGCGACGGGTGAAGAGTTATGGAAGTGGGAAGCACCCGCGCCGATTACGTCTTTGTTGGCGGTAGCTGATGATGCGATTTACGTGGTTTGTGATGGAAATCTGATGCGTTTAGGGCGAAGATAGGGCAACGCATGAACCTACTTTTGAGCCGGAATTGGCTGCTCAAGTTCCGATCGCCAAACTTGCCAGTAAACGCCAATCCGCTCAACAAACACTCCCGGTTTTTCCGCATAAATGCGTCGTCCCAAAAACTGGGCAGATTGCTGCAATTGTAGTCGTCGGCGGTCAATTAAACCCAATAGGGCGTCTAGTTGAGTGCGATCGCGAGCTAGTTTGGGCTCCTGTTTCAGCAGTTGGCGCAACATCGCCAGATCATGATCATCCCCTAGATAATCGGCTAACTGTTTCGTCTCGGATGCCATTTGATCCATCAAATCGGGCCAAACTAATTTGAGAATTAGCAGGTGATACCAAAGATATTTCACCCGCTTGCGCCAATCATGAAAAGTCTCAACGCTGGGCTGCTTAACGGCACAATTTAATCCTTTATCCCCTCGCTTATAGACACGCTGGAGACTTGACTGGATGGTTGACCAATCATTACTTTTAATTGACCAATGCTTAACTCGTTTCCGCGCCTCTTTAATCATCCGAATGGCATCGTCTTGAGCATTTTTTTCTGCCAAAACCCGTTCACTAATGGATTGACTGCGGGCTTCTAATGCTTGACGCACTTCCTTAAAGCCATTGGCTGAGATAATTTTGGCAAAATGTTCGGTTAAATCATCTAAGGTTTCAATCGCTACCTGAGCATCCCGCACATCCGATAACAATCGCCCTGCATCTCGGAAACAGTTATTTTCTTGGTGGTACGTCTGTGAACCAATTTCATCGCGAACTAAGCGCACTAAGGCTCGTAGCTGCTTCAACCGCTTACGAGCATCGTGAACCGCTTCCTCTTGGCTATCATCGGTTTGACCCAATAATTGGGCTAATGCTTTGTCAATCTGTTCGTAAGCAATGCGCTGAACTCCCTGAGATATAGATTCGTGTGCCTTTAATCGATATGCCATGGTTAAGTGTGCGATCGCGTGGGAATTAGAGTAAGCTGACAATGCTGCCAGGAATAAGGAAGCAGGGGGATCTCCAGGTGCAGGGGGAATTAAATATCAACATATATCCTACGTGGTTTCCCTTGCGGCAATTTCTTCAGCCTACTACATAACAGACTTGACTGTTCACTGGTTAAAACAATCGTTCCGTCGGGTAGTATTGCTCCCCCTAAATCCGCATCGGTCAAATCTGCGCCACTCAAATCTGCGCCACTTAAATCTGCACCTCTTAGGTTTGCCCCTTGTAGGTTAGCACAATGTAAATTTGCCCAAATCAAATCTGCTCGGCGTAAATTCGCCCGACATAAGTTAGCTCTACTGAAGTTTGCCCGAGTCAAATTGGCTTTTTCTAAAATAATACCTTCAAGATTTGCCTGACTCAAGTCGATTCTCTGTAGATCTACTCCGTTTAACTCTAAGTTGCTGAGGTTAAATCCCCGATAATCCCGTTCTCCCGCCCCATACTCCTCCAGTAGGCGATCGGGTACTATTCTTATCCGTTCGAGTTTCTTAAATAACTCTTGCTTTCTAGCCGACGCCGAGGATTGGTGTTGGTTAAGGATATTTCGATCAGAGGATTGCATAGCCTTTTTTTCCTGATAAATTGAACATAGTTAATCTTCAGGTATTGGGCTGAACGATTAATTGAGTAACGTCCTACTTTTGGGTGAATTTAATCCGCTTTAGAGGTAACTTAACCCCCCATCCTGCGTGACTCTAATTTGTTCCCCACTGTGATCTACGTCGCTATTTTACTCGAACCGGAGACTATAGCGCCCTCTGCTAAAAGAAAGGGATTTATCCCAATTCTGTATAAAATTGCACTTTATCTACCCCACCGCTTACGACATCTTCCCTTAGTCAGGGGAGGTTGGCAGGGGTGAATATTAAGTCAATGTTACCAATAAATGGGATTAGATATAGGGGAGAAGGGTAATGGTTTTGCCTAAATAACTACAGGGATGATAGACGTCCGCTATAGCAGAACATACTATTATTTCCTATTTCATCTTGTACCAGACGTTGCAGGCAACGTCTAGTATATTATTATTTTTTGTCTTGGCAAAAGCGCTGATAAACGGTAACTAACCCATCCGCATCTCCGACATTACCCGGAAACAGTACAACAGGTAAATCCGAAAACTGGGGATGATCCGATGGGGTTCGCACCACTGAACAGCCAGGAATAATTTGACCCAGTAACCGGGCTGCTCTCAACTCTAATCCTGTACTTAAGACATCATTCGAGGTAATCCCGCCCTTACTAATTAAAAAGCCAATATCTCCGGGTAAGCCCCTGACAATATCCATCAATAACGCCGAAACTGCTGCGCCAAACTTGAGCCGAGTTTCCACGTCTTTAAAGACCAATTCCTCACGACTGGTATAAATTACTGGTGTTTTATTAGAGTTGTGAATCTCATCAACGGTAGCGAGAACTTTGGCTAAAAGTGCATCCCGTTGGGTTTGTGACTCTTCGAGTAAATCAGTAACATCCACCTCAACCCCGACAATATCGGAGACTTTGAGCAGTTGTTCAAGCTGTTGGGTGGTCTTTTTAACATGAGAACCCACCAGTACAACTCCGGGTTTTCCCTCTCTCACATACTGTGCCATATTCTCTGGCGGAACCGGTTGAGCGCCCAGATTCGCCAGAGAGGTTAAAATACTGGCAGCCGAGCGAAATAGGAATCGTTTTCCTTGAGCGGCGGCGGTAAGGACATCAGCCGCAAATTTATCTAAATCCCCTTGAGTTTCCCCATCAACGACACCACATTGGTTCCCACTCAGGTTGAGGAGGCGTTCTAAACTCCCTTGGCGAATATCCCAGAGGACAAATCGCTCAACGTCTTCGGCTTTAATCCTTCCTTTGGTCTTTTCTTCGACATAATCGGGTAAATAGCTGTGGTGATAACCGAATACCGAATCACGGGCAAATTCGGTTTCATGAACGGGTGTGGGAGCGCCATTCACCATCAGGTAATGGACACTGTCGCGGGTTACTCGTCCACCTTCAAAGAACGCCGGGACTAAGAAATGAGCATCAAAGGGTCCCACTTGTTGGGCAATCACATCGGTTTCTACGGGATAATGTCCCCGTAGGGTGGAGTCAGAGCGACTGACGACGAGAAAATCGTCGATTTTTTCGGTTTCTATGGCAATTTTCAGATTATGGCAAACATCACAGGTTACTGTTGCGGCTTCCTCTGGCGTCAACGCCCGAGTATTGGTCAGGACAAAGAAAATCGGTGAAGCGTCCGCTAGTCCTAAGCGCAGCGTTTGCACATCCCAGCGCGTCAGCAGCAAGCAACTGTGAACGGTTTGGGAACCGGTCGGGTCATCATCCAAAACGATAATTTTGGGTTTGCTGGTCATCTCTTGTTGTCCTGCGATCGGCAATGGTTAATTCGTCCCTAGAATTCAGAGTATCAGGATATCGAGTCGGAAGCACGTTTAGCGCGTCGGATAGATAAACTTGTTCCCCCCTTCAAAAGGGGGGCGAGGGGGGATCTCTATTCAAGTTGCTCTTTTCTTGAATAAGTTTAGGGATTTCTCTATTGGGTTGAGATCCCCCTAAATCCCCCTTAAAAAGGGGGACTTTGATCCATCCAAACCTCGCCCCGTCTCCGGAGTTCTCCCGTCAGCCTGAACTATTTAAATGCGCGACAGCATTATCACTCACTGGGTAATTCGATCGCGAACTCGGTACCTTGACCTGGAATCGAATCACATCGTAACTCACCCCCATGGCGTTCCACGACGATCTGATAACTGATGGATAACCCTAAACCTGTTCCCTTGCCTACAGGTTTTGTGGTAAAGAATGGATCAAATATGTGTTGGGAAACCTCGCCAGGGATTTCCTCACCATTGTTCCCGATGTAAATCACTACCTTTGAACCTCCCTGAATCTCACTATCCTCAGACCCAGAAACACGGGGAATTATAGCCGTGCGAACCCAAATTTTAGGTTCAAAGTTTAGGTCAAGTTCCAGTTTCTCCTCTAGGGCATCAATGGCATTACTGAGGATATTCATAAACACCTGATTAAGCTGACCCGGATAACATTTAACCTGGGGGAGTTGATGATACTCTTTAATCAGATGAATCTGAGGGCGGGAGGATTTTTGTTTGAGTCGGTGCTGTAATAACAGTAGGGTATTATCAATCCCTTCATGAATATCAACCGGCTTATACTCTGCTTCATCCAGACGCGAAAAATTGCGTAAGGATTTCACTATCTTAGTGATGCGCTTCGCCCCCTCTTGCATGGATGCCAGCAGTTTGGGAAAATCGTAGCTGATAAAATCGATGTCGATACTATCGAGTTGCTTCCCGATCGCGCTCACCGATTCCGGGTACTGCTGTCGATAGAGCTGGATTACGTGGAGGAGGGTTTGAGCATATTCCGTCGCTGGCTCGATATTCCCATAGATAAAACTGGTAGGATTATTAATTTCGTGGGCAATTCCCGCCACCATTTGTCCCAACGAGGACATTTTTTCGGCTTGAATCAATTGGGTTTGGGTGCGTTTTAATTCGTTGAGGGTGAGTTGTAACTCCCGTGCTTTTTCCCGTTCTCCTTCTTCCGCTTGTTTGCGCTCAGTGATATCCGTAATTGAACCAACAGCGCGGACTGGGTTTCCTAACTCGTCCCAATGGGCTTGTCCCCGCGCTAATAACCATTTATAACTGCCATCTTTACAGCGCATCTGATACTCTAGGGAATAATCAGCGGTTTCCCGGTTGAGATGCCTTTGAAAGGTTTCCTTGACTAAAGGAACATGCTCAGGATGAATATAACTCATCCACTTGTCAAAATTATCGATTTCCTCATAGTCATACCCCACTATTTCCAGACAACGGGGTGATAAAAAATGCTCCTGGGTAATCAAGTTATGATCCCAAATCCCATCATTATTACCTGAGAGCGCTAATTGCCAGCGTTCCTCACTCCTTCTCAGTTCAGTTTCGGCGCGTTTGCGATCTGTGATATCCTGTCCAATGCCAATACTGGTTCCATCACTGAGGCGAATATTTGCCCAAGAGGTTTCTATCGTTTGACCATTTTTAATCCGGACGCTGAAATCTTGCCATTTTCCCGAAGCATTTAACATAAAATCCCAGGCGCTTTGGCGATCCTTGGGATTGGGATAACATTCGGTTAACAAATCAATCTGATCAAGTTCGGCTTTAGACCAGCCTAACACCCGTTCCACCTCTCGGTTAACTAATTGAATTTGACTTGTGGCATCATAAAAACAAATCATCACCGGAATATGGTCAAAAATAGTTTGTAGAAGTTCTTTCTGATACCGGAGTTGGGCTTCAGCTTGTTTGCGTTCGCTGATATCCTGGGTTGAACCCACCATTCGCACCGGATATCCCGCGTCATCCCATAAAGCTTGAGCGCGAGACTGTAGCCACTTATAGGTTCCATCCTGACAGCGCAGACGATATTCGATGGCGTAATGGGGTATTTTTTGCTCCAGGTAATCTTGGAGACTATGATTAACGAAGTCAAGATCCTCGGGATGCAAACGACTTTGCCATTCAGGAAAATCGAGTTCAAATTGATCGTCATCGTATTCTAAGATTTTGCGGTAGCGATCAGAAATCAAGGCTTGACCCGTGGTGATATTCCAATCCCAAATCCCATCCTGATTCCCCTGAAGGGCTAATTGCCAACGTTCTTCGCTTTCCCGGAGTGCGGCTTCGGCTTGTTTGCGATCGCTAATATCGGTGGCTGTCCCTAAAATTTGCTCCGGCTTCCCCTCCTGGTTCCACGTAAAGACTGTCTCACGACTAGAAAGCCAACGCCATTCCCCTGTTTTGTGTTTAATCCGATATTCTAAATCAAACACCTGATCCAGTTGGGCGGTTTCTAGTTGCTGAAAATGGTGGAGAATTCCCGGTAAATCATCCGGGTGAATCAGCGTAACCAGAATATCATCCTCCATCTGAATCACTTCTTCTGGTGTATAGCCAAGCAGGTTCTGGATTTTGCGATTGAAATAAAGAATTTGCTTACTGATGCGGTCATAAATATACAAGATACTGGGATTTGCCTGAGTAATTGCACGCAGCAACCGCTGGTTTCCGCGCAGGGCTTCTTCCATTTGCTGGCGCTCGCTAATATCCCGCGCCACCCAGACGACGGAGTTTTCTGCGATCGGGGAAATACTCGCACTAAACCAAACCTCTCGCCCCTGTAGCTCAAGAGAGTAATCTAGGGTAAGGGTTTGCTTGGTTTTGATCGCCTGCTGAATCGTTTCCACCCAAACCGGATTGGTTTGGGTGGGATCTTCCAACAATCGCTGGATCTGATCTATAAAATCCGTCATTTCACACAGACAACTCGAAGCCGTTGGGATGACTTCGACATCTTGAATTTGATTATCGTAAGTATTAATAACTAAAACGACATCCGTCATCGCCTCAAACACAGCCCGGATTTTTGTCTCAGACGTGGATAATTTCTTTTGTAGTAATTCACGCTTACTAATTTCCTGTTGCAGTTGCTGATTTAACTGGCGTAATTGGTAGGTTTGCTGATCTAACAAATGCTCCAATGTTTCCACAGTTTGATAGATATCCATTGGGTTAATCGCGTTTAGCACCTGCGTCTGAGTAATCAAACCCACTAATTCTCCCGCTTCACCTGACACCACCAACCTTCGTACTCGATGCTGCTGCATACGTTGATGCGCCGTCCAAATAGAATCAGTCGGTCGAATCGGTAATAGGGGGGTACTCATCACGGCGGCGGCGGGAGTGTGGGCGAGATCTAATCCCAAATTGCTAAACTGAACAATATCTCGTTCGGTAACAATACCTATTGGACGGAGCAAGTTTTTCCGAATGTAGGGGCTCTTTTCACGATTATCGTTTGTTTCCCGCCCTGATTTGACTAAACCCGCCCCCACCGACGTTTTGAGTGTAGAGACTTTACGTGATACGTCTGAATTTTGCGTTGAAAAAGGGAATTCAGCCTCCTCGACAATCACCACACAACTGACTCGCTGTGAGGTCATCAGTTGTGCTAGTTCCAGGATAGAAGCTGTCCCTAGGGCGTGAATCACAGGCGTGGACATCACCTCAGAGACTTTTTTGTAGTTGAGTAAATCAACGGGTTGGAGAACATCCCGAATCGTTTGCGGTGTGATTAAACCAACTAAGTTTCCCCTCTCTCCCACCACCGGAAGATGGCGAATTCTATACTGACGCAGCCGATTAATCACGGTGACAATATCTTGAGCTTCAGTTTCTGTGATCGTAATCACTGAAGTGGTCATCATAGACGCCACAGACATGGTACGCAAGTCTTCACCAGAAGCAATCAGTCGCACCGTATCTCGTTCAGTAAAAATACCCACAACTGGACTATTCGGTTGATGATTCCCTAATACGAGTAGACAACTGCTGTGAGTCTGACTCATCCGCGCCAAAGCCTCGTTCACCGAGATATCAGGTGTCGCGGTTAGAGGGTAGCGATCGATGGCTAAACGGTTGCTATGATTCAGTTTAAAGGCAGTAGCAATGCTCATGGAGAAGCGCTCCTGAAGCCAAAGGTTTTTCTATCTTCCTATTTAATTCACGATTTATAGACTTGTTTCAGGGTTTTATCCCATTTTTTCTCTTAATACTTCATACTGCGTGCAGGGGTGACTTTTTTTCTGCGATCGCCACGAAATGACTTACGATTAAATCTGTCAAGTCCAATGAGTAAACCTTAAGTATAGACGACTTTGGGGGATCTCTGTATGTTTGGGTCATAGAAATACCATGGAACGCTTAATTTCTGCCTTGGGGCTGCTGGTATTCATCGGCTTAGGCTACGTTTTATCAATCAATCGGCGGGCGATTCGCTGGCAACCTGTATTATGGGGAATTGCCTTGCAGTTAATTCTGGCAGTGTTAATTCTCAGGACAGCACCAGGGGTGGTTATCTTTGAGTTTTTAGGGCAGTTAGTGACTCAGTTCCTGGATTTCTCTGATGCTGGGGCAAAGTTTGTCTTGGGGGAAAATTTAGAGGAACGTTTTATTGCCTTCAAAGTCCTACCTACGATTATCTTTTTCTCGTCTACGGTTAATGGGATTGATGCGGCGGCGACGGGGGCGCTGGATGGGTTGAAATTGGCAGCCAATGTAGCGGCGATGTTGATTG
This sequence comes from Coleofasciculus sp., assembly GCF_046565525.1. Classification (NCBI taxonomy): domain Bacteria; kingdom Bacillati; phylum Cyanobacteriota; class Cyanophyceae; order Coleofasciculales; family Coleofasciculaceae; genus Coleofasciculus; species Coleofasciculus sp. The sequence goes on from NZ_JBKHUP010000007.1 coordinate 99,797, forward strand.
CATTCTTGGGACTGTTAGCCATGGTGAACGGCATTCTGGGGTGGTTGGGTGGATTAGTTGGACTACCCCAGCTCACGCTAGAATCAATTTTAGCGGTTATTTTGGCTCCCGTGGCGTGGTTAATGGGTGTTCCTTGGTCAGACTGTAGTCAGGTGGCAGTTTTATTAGGAAAAAAGACGATTTTAAGTGAATTTATTGCTTATCTGGATCTTAAAGCATTGATTGAACAATCTCAGTTATCAGAACGGTCAATTATTATTGCTACTTACGCCTTGTGTGGCTTTTCCAATATTGGTTCAATTGGAATTCAGCTGGGTGGAATTGGCGGAATCGCACCGAATCGGCAAGCTGATTTAGCACGGTTAGGCGTGCGAGCATTAATTGGCGGAACACTCGCTTGTTTTATGACCGCTTGTATTGCTGGAATGTTATTGTAGAAATGAGAAACTAACATGGCACGTCTTTCCTTAAAATCCGCCCTCCTCACTGATAATTGAACAAAACGATTTAACAGCTATGTCTAAACGTCAATCCTCTAACTCCTCCCAAAAGCGCGTAGCTTACCAAGAATTTGGTGGTAATCCGGTGGCTACGGAACGCGGAGTCCAAGAACTTCCACCCAATCAGCAAAACTTGCGTATTCAAGCCTCTCGTAAGGGGCGCAAGGGGAAAACCGTTACGGTAATTAGTGGTTTTCAATGTAAACCGGATACCTTAACTCAACTTCTCAAACAGCTTAAAACCAAATGCGGTAGTGGTGGTACGGTCAAAGATGATACCTTGGAAATCCAAGGAGATCATGCTCAGAAACTACTGGAAATCTTAACCCAGTTGGGCTATAAAGCCAAAATTAGTGGGGGTTAGTGCCTTATGTAGAGACGTTAAAGGCAATGTCTCTACTTATGTGTAGGCGCAAGGATGGTGCCCCTAGATTTTGGTGTATTATCAGCACTTAGGAACTGCTATATTAAGAAAAACCTTCTACAAAAAAATTACGATGATTGCTGCTCCTGAACATCCCTATCTCACACCTGATCAGTATCTCACACTGGAGGAACAGAGTCCCATCAAACACGAATATATTGATGGGCAAATCTATGCTATGGCTGGAGCCAGTGATCCTCATGTTACGATTGCTGGAAATCTTTTTGCTCTACTCCGTAGTCATGTCCGAGGTTCGGGATGCCGAGTTTATATTTCTGATATGAAAGCCCGCATAGAATCACTGAATCGATTCTATTATCCTGATGTTATGGTCACTTGTGACCCACGGGATCAAGAAACCTCGACTTATAAACGATTTCCAACTCTGATTGTCGAAGTTTTATCGGATTCTACTGAAGCGTTTGACCGAGGGGATAAATTTGCCGACTATCAGGAACTGGAAAGTCTACGTGAATATGTATTAATTAATACTAAACGGCAACGAGTTGATTGCTTCCGCCGCAATGATAAAGGGCAGTGGGTGTTACATTTTTATACTCCTATACAGAAAGAATTTATACTTGAAAGTATTGATTTTACCGGAACGTTGGTAGCGATTTATGAAGATGTAGATTTTTAATAAAAATTAGAGTAAGCCTCATCAGCCCTGACACCCGCTAAGAACTCAAGTTCTTGGCTAAAAGCTCAAGTCCATTAAAATGGACTAAAACTAGAGATGCAGTCCTCTTTAGACGACTTTCGCTTTTAGCCTTGGGTTTTAACCCAAAGCGGTTGATGAGACTGGTGCAAAATGTGAGTTTTAAAAGGTATAAGCTTTGGTTCAGGGCTTAAGTCTGTGCCATTCATATTAAGATTAAGATAATCTCATGAATGACGAAAATTTTTGCAAAAACAACATCAACATGATGTTAAGTCGCTCACAAACTAAAGTTATTTTTCCTGTAATTACTCTCGCCTTGGTTAAGGAATACCTATCTAATAAAAAAACTATTTTTTTAAACTCTGAGATTAAAGCAGCTTATCAAAAAACCGTTAACGCTATGATTGATTATTTGCAACATGATTTACATATAGGCGGTAAATACTATGATGCCTATCCGTCTAGGAATCTACCTAAATACGGAGTGTTAAGAGCGATTAATAGCGGTGAATATGAATTTACGTCACCCTATGTAAATAATGCTCAATTGCTGGATCAATGGATTCCTGAAAGAATTCAGCAACATATTAGCGGTAAATTAGGTGAAATTCCTCTCTTAAGCAATCGGGAAATTCGCTCTGAACTATCATTGCACAATAATCAATTTCTTAATTTCATAGAAGAGAATATTCGTCAAAATTCAACCAATTTTGAGATATTCAGCTTTGCTGTTATCAAGGTGCATCTTGAAAAATTTTCCTGTAAACTCTATAGAGATACACGCACATCGGCAAATGATAGCGGAGTTGATATATCGACTAACTTTGGGGTGGTTTATCAAATTAAAAAACTAAAGGTTTATAGTAAAGCTGTAGCGGATGATATTTATGCAGAACTTAAGGGTAATTTTGACCGGGAACGCTTGAGCGATGGCAATGTGATTTTGATTATCGATGATATCTCGAAAGATATTAAAAGTTACTTAATTAACATGAAGGTTCAATCAATTACTATTAAGGAAATCTTAAAATTAGCGTCTCACTTTGAAGACATGGAAGACCGAGAAAAAATATTAAGGATAATTTACGAAGAATTCCACCGCGAATATTCGAGCAATCTTCCTTAAATGGGTTACTGAAATAAATTGATTGAATGGATTGGGAGGTACAGATTTTGTTTAGGTAGGTAGCAAAATAACTCATGAGTGTTTTAACGATGAGGGCGAAGACAGCACAACGACGAACCTGGTTTAAAAGCCTAAATCTGCTTTAGCTGCATCAGCTGCAGCAAATACCTCCTCATCGGACATTTCATCCCAAGAGGGTTCGCCAATTTCTGCGTAGAATGCTTGATCATAAGGACGAGTTCGCACAACAACTGGCATGGGTACTGCATGTCCTAAAATTAATGCCTGTTGTTTAGAATCCAACTTAGCTAAAACTGATCGCAAACTTTGACCTCCTGAAACTCCGGTAAAGATAGCCTCAATATCCTTATCATCATTCAATAAACAGGTAATTCGGGTGCCAACCTGAGACATGACTTCATTATCAATCCCTGATGGACGCTGATCGACAATTAGTAATGTAACGAAATATTTCCGCATCTCCCGGGCGATAATGCCAAAGATGGTTTGACGTACTGTCGCTGAATCCAGGAAACGGTGCGCCTCTTCAATCGTAATCACTAATGGGCGCGGGCGATCGCATGGATTTTTGCTTTGCAGAAATTTCTCCGCCTTACGCACATATTTACCATGAATGCGGCGTGTCATCACATTCGTGGCTAACATATAGGAGAGCATATTCGATTGAGAACCAAATTCCACCACCACATGCTTCCCCGCATCCAAGGATTGCAGAATCTGGTCAATATAATTGTTAGGACAAGCACTTCGTATGTACTTTAACTCCTCTAGACGCAGTAACTTGCGCTGTAATGCCATAATTGAAGACTTATTTCCCCGCTTCTCATCGCAAAATATCTGGATATCCTCATTCGTCATATTCAGGAGTTGAGTAATCCAGGTTTTGCCAAACTCATTGCGGAGAATAATCGCATTTTCTAGACTCGCCTCAGACAGGTTTAACTCCCCTCGCACCAGCATAATATCTTCGACTTCAATTTGATCGAAACTGAGATACATTTCCTGGGCGTCTCGAATCCCTCGGCGTTGGGTGGATTCCGGGTCAAGGGTGTAAACTTGGACTTGATTGGGAAAGAGTTGGCGCAATCCTTTGACGGTACTAAATTGTTTTCCCTCCGATACGGCTTCCCATCCATATTCGGAGTGCATATCGAAGATTAAATTAACCGCCGCTTGCTTGCGAATAATCCCGGATAATAATAAGCGAGTTAGAAAGGATTTCCCGGTTCCCGATTTGCCAAATATACCATTACTGCGTTCCACAAACCGATCTAGGTCTAAGCATATTGGCACTTCCATGTCAAGGGGTTGACCGACAGAAAAATTACGCCGATGGGGATCATCTTCCCAGCCAAACACCTTGCGGAAATCTCGTTCACTAGCGTCATAGACTTGGGAGAAGTGACTGGGAATCGTTTTCACCGGAAGTAATTCGTCGTCGTTATCACTACTTTGAGGTTGAAACGACGCTAAAGGACTTTTGCCATTCAGATTAAGGTTAGGTGTCTCGCGTTTTCCCGTGTTTGGCGTCAACATCAGCATCGGGGTTAGATTGATCGTCCCAAAGGTGCCACTTCCGGCGAGAACCTCACGCAAAAATTCATCATCGGGATGGGGGGGATTCGCCCAAATCCGCTGACTGGAGGTTCCTAGAGCCACATCCGTCAGCATACAGAAAAAGCGCGATCGCACCCCTTTAACAACCAGAAATTTGCCCACGCGCATATCTTCCACGGAGACATCCGCATTTAATCGCACTTCCAATCCGCCGGAGAGAGAACCTTCAATGACTGAACCTAAGCGTTTATCTACATCCATCACTGCTAGGGTTTGAACGAAGCCAAGCCTATCTTATCGCTCTATTGTTGGTTATAGGGCATTCTGCCTCGATTCAGGGGGTAAATTATTGCGCTTGGCTTTGTCAATGGCGTAACTGTAAACCCATTCCTTCCCGGCGATTGCGGAGATCATAGTAAATGACGGCTTTAATGATTTGCCAAAATGGCATGACTAACAGACCAGCCAAGATAATCATAATGAATGTTAATGGAATTAACACCCCTAGGCTAGAAATTAATGCCTCTGGCGAGGGCGCCATAAATAAACTTGGAATTATCAGCACTATAGGAATGAAAGCGAGCACTCCTAGCGGAATTGTGATCAGAAAAGCGACGGTAATTACCCCCGTAATTTGGATGACTAACCCCTTTGTCAATTGCCAGCTGCGGTCAAGGCAACTCGTTGAACTCATACCCGGTTCTACGGCTAGCGGTAACTCAGCAATACAGAAGTGAGAGTAGACCCAGATGAAAATAAATAGACTTACTACATTAATCACCAATCCTAGAATATTTAAGATAGCAACTAACGTTACATTATCTGGAAAAACCGTCGAAACAATCATTGTTGGTATACTAACAATAATTACTGACAAGATAGACAGCGCAAAATTGACGCCAAAAGAAATCAGCCCAATTAAGATCTGAGCAATCCAAAAGTCCCACATTTTCGGATTTAGCTGAGTACGAATCCTATCGATGGTTTCTGGTTGCTCAGCAAACTCACTAACGGCATGACGTGAAATAATAGCCTGAATTTGATATAATTTTGCCCAACCATAAATTGGGACAAAAGACTTGCAGGGGTCAGGCTAAGGATGTTAAGGGGACAGAGAGTTAGGAATTCCAGCTTAGAACTGAAATCCGAGTAAATTCCAGTACGCCAAAACGCCGATGAAAACTAAGGCGGCTAATGTGATCACAGAATAATGCGATCGCGCCCCAAAAGACCAGTACTGATTTTTCCAAGCTAACACGGTAAAAGCCAGCAATCCCAGGGTAGCCAAAGCGGTTAAGACAGGAAGACACAAGAGTGCGATCGCGACAGGGGGAACGCCGTAGGCTAACTTCCAGACGCCGATCAGCCAAAGTGACAGAGGTAAGCCAATCAGGAAGACTAAATTTAAAGTCGCGATCGCTCCCGCTAATCGCCACGCTGAGTTATACTGCTGTTTATCTTGACTAGGCTTTCCCCGCCACCATTTAATTAAGGGTTGTAGGATTCCCCTACTAATAGCGGATAGGAACACCAAAACACAAAACCCGACAAGTCCAAAATGCACCCAAATCCCTTCATACCAGGATATCCGCTCATAAGTGCCAATCTTGGGAAACAGGGGATTGTAGGCAAACGTAATCTGTCCCTCCTCATTTTCCTCAAACGCCGTAAATGTCGGCGTATCCACTCGTTTAAATAACAGTGGCTCTACAGGTTCAAGCTGAACGGGTTTGATTTTATTCAAAAAGAAGAGACTAGGAGTCTGAATTTCCAATCGGTTGTCATCAGTTTTTTTAATATTGATATGTTTGAATGTTCCTGCCAGTTTTGTAAACGTATGGCGGGGATATTCCATATCTCGATAAGTCCCCGTAAACCGATCAAGTTCTACCTGGGAAGTATCAAGGGATTGAATGGGTGTAGACTCTTGGTCAACCGGAAAATAACGATCAAAAAATTGAGTGAGAAATTTACTATGAATTCCGCTAAAACTATTAGAGGCAATGAAAATACCAATATTTTGGTTAGGGATTAACGTCAGCGAACTCGAATACCCCCGTAAGCTGCCTAAATGTCCGATCGCACGGATATTGTTAACCAGACGTTCCCGAAACCCGTAGCTAGTTCCGGGTAATTTTGGGTGAGGTTTAAAATGGGTCTGGTGCATGAGTTTCGCCGTATCCTCCTCTAAGATACGCTCGTTTTCATAACGACCATGTTGCAAGTGAGCAATCATAAAATGTGCCATATCTGTGGCGGTGGCACTTAGGGAGGCGGCGGGTGCAATATTAAGGTAGAGGAAGGGAACAGCGTTGTAGTTGCCATTTTGATACTGATAACCAACCGCCAAATCATCCGCTAAATCCGGTGGCGGGGGTTGAGCAAAGCTGCTGCGCTGCATATCTAGGGGTTGTAGAATATTGTTGTTAATATATTCCAAAAATGGGCGACCTGATATCTGTTCCACCAAATAACCCAATAAAGCTGTAGCATGGCTGGAATAGCTGTACAATTCTCCCGGTTGCCAGACAATCGGCGGCATATAATCAGCCAGGTAATCCCCTAAGGGCGTCATCTCTTGTTCAGTGCGGGCAGCGAGTCCAACCAGACGCTTCGTGCTACCATCGGTATGCATCATCAGCTGGGCAAAGGTCACTGGTTCAGAGTGGGGGTTGTCGAGTTGAAAGCGTTCCAGGTATTGGCTAACATCACCATTTAAATCAATCTGTCCCTTCTCGTACAATTGCATTGTGGCGGTAGCCGTGAAGAGTTTAGACAAAGAAGCAACCCGAAACAGCGTGCGATCGGCAACAACGGGAATTTTTTTCTCGATGTTGGCATAACCATAGCCTTTGGTGAATAAAAGAGTTCCATCTTTGACCACAGAAATTACCGCACCAGGAACGTGAGACTTGGACATCTCCTGTTCAAAGAAATTGTTCACAAATGTGGTAACTTCCTGTTGGCTAATAATTCCGGGCGTACCGGGTTCTGGGGAAACCGGGGGTTCTTTTTCAATCGCTTCCTGCGGTGGGCGATCTAAAGTGGGAATCTGGAAGGGTTCATTTTGCGCCACAGAGGGAAAGCCTGACAAAGACAGAAACAGGATGAATCCGAGTAGTCCGCTAATAATTCCCTTAAACCATTGCTTTAGGGGTAATTTATACTGGCTTTTGTCAACCTGCGGTTGGGTCATTCTTCAAAACGATGGAGTCGGCAACAGAAATTGGGTCGGGATATTGCAGGGTGAGTATCCCTACCTTGGCAGTTTACCAAGGTGGTGAATCGCTGGAATCTGCATAGAGGATGATGATCCCAAGTTGCGGTTAACAGAACTCAAAAGGCAAAACCAGTAGATTTTACGGTAGCTACGGGTGACATACTCCTACACTGACCTGAGTACAGGTACAGTGTAGGCTTCGCAACCAATCCGGCTATTGCTTAGGAGGCGTTGCGCTTTAAGGACTGGATGCCCCTCAGCCCTATTTCTGATATTGATAGCTGCATTATGATCGCGGTCAAGAGAGCATCCACAATGAGGGCAGTCATGCCAACGAATATGCAGCTTTTTTGGTACTTTCTCACCACAATTGGAGCAATCTTGTGAGGTATTACGGGCGCTTACTGGCACAACCAACTTCCCAGCATTTTCGGCTTTGTTTGTCAGTATCGACAGAAAGTTTGACCACCCCGCATCCAACACAGATTTTGCCAATCGGGTACGAGCTAGACCAGAAACGCTTAACTCTTCATGAGCAACTACATCGTATTTTGACAGCAGATAATTAGCTGTCTTGAAGTGGAAATCCTTGCGTTTATCTGCAACTTTTTTGTGCTGTTTTCCCAGTTGCTTGATAGCTTTAAGTCTGCCGTTACTCCCTTTTTTGCGGCGTGATACCCGTTTCTGGATAACCCGTAGGCGCTTCTGGGACTTGCGGTAGTGTTGAGGAATAGCAACGGTTTCACCCTCTGAAGTTGTCAAGAATTCTTTTAAACCCATATCAATCCCAGTAATTTTATCTGGGTTGAAGTCTGGCTTAATTTCTGGAACAGTTTTATCTTCTAAGGAGAGCGTGACATAGTAGCCATCAGCTTTCAAGGTAACAGATGCAGTTTTGATTTTAAACCCATCAGGTATCGGGCGATGCCAGACAACTTTGACCTTGCCAAACATCGGCAAGTTAATCAGATTGCCCTGTAAACATCCTTCTTTCATCTGGGGATAAGTGAAGGTGCGATAGCGGTTACGAGCCTTGAACCGAGGTTTACCACTTCGTTTGCCGTTACTATCACCCTTCAAGAAATGGTCAAACGTTATCTTGACTCGTTTAACTACATCCTGAAGAACTTGCGAATAGATTTCGCCGTACCAAGGATGAGCTTTCTTAAGTTGCGGTAACGTTTTCTTCTGGCTGTAATAGTCAGGATTATCCCGCAACTCTGGCAAATGACAAACAAGAGGACAAGCGTTAACAGGAGAACGATTCTGCTCATACCAATTAAACCTATCAGCCAACAAATAGTTGTACTGAGCGCACAACATTGACAGCCATCTGTCTAGCTGAATAACTTGTTGTTTTGTTGGACGTAATCGGTACTGGTGAGCTGTCCTCATTAAGGTTCCCTCTCGTTTATCGACCTATAAAACAGTATCCTATATTTACGTACATATAACCAGAATAAAGTGAAAAACATTCGCTTAGAAATTAGAATCACAGAATAGGAATCTAGACAGCTTGAGCAGGAAGCTGTAAAGCGCGGTATGACCAAATCAGAGTTAATTAGAAGCCTGATTGCTCGTTTAAGAGCACCTATTTGATAGCCTCCGTACCTCCGGCTATCCGCCTATCCATCCCAACGCCAACCTGGGTACAGGTATGGCGTGGGGCTTTCGGCGAAAGAAAGCTAAAACGGATTGCAGGTAAATTGTTATCGGACTACTTCTCTATTCAATCTCAATCGAGGTTGGTGACGAATCGCTCATTCCCGTTGTGGTCAATGGTGTGCGATACTCAGCATAGAGGCGATCGCGCCAGTCGAAGAAGGTTTGATACACGCTACTATCGGCTAAACCAGGAATGCCTTTCCCTGGAAGGGAGTCAGGTAAGTCGAGATAAGGACCATCGGGAAATTTCAGCAGTAAACTCACCCCGGCGACGGCAAAATCAGCTAAACAGGGACTGTCTGTGACTAAATAGGGGCGATCTGACAAGATTAAGCTGAGGGCTTCTAAGTCCTGCTTCAGACTGTCTCTGGCGTCTTTTATGGCGTCTGCACCATAGCCGATACCAATTCCCAAAACCTCAAAGACTTCTGCGGGAACACCGCCCAGAAAAGTTTTGAAGAAATATGGTGTATCTTTGGGTAATACGGATGTGCGATAACTGGGATTGTGACTTAATGCTCCATAGAAGACTTTGCGACTTTTGACACCAATAGACTCATCCGCCCATTCTTCCATCAGTAAACATTGGGCGCGTTGCTGGGGATCGGTGGGAATGAGAGGCTTATCTGGATACTTGCGATCCAAGTACATCGCGATCGCAGTCGAATCAGCAATGACGGTATCCCCATCTTTGAGAACAGGGACTTGCTTTTGACCCGATAGGCGATACAAGTCTAGCTGTCCGATTCCTGGGGTGACTTCAATTTTGCGATACGCTAGCCCTTTGTAATCAAGAATCAGCCGCACTTTTTCCGAGAACTGCGACAACTCAAATTGATACAATTCCAACATGATCGATCTCCTTAGGGTTTGATTTGTCATTTGTCCTTTGTTCTTGGTGATTGCCTAAATTGAACCAATAACTCTGGACAAGAATGTGCAATGGATTAAGCCATTTGAGGTGTCAGGTTGAGTTCGAGCACTTCGTTTGGCTGAGGGTCAATCACCTGAGTGGATAGGTTGTGCTGTGCCAGTTGCGATCGCAACTCCTCCAAACTACCAACCTGATGCAGCAGGGAATCTAGCACTCCCTCGTACTTAACTCCACCTCCGGCGGCTGTAGGTAGAAACACTTGCGGTTGCACCCATTGAGCCAGTTGCAGTGCGCTATGATGACCTTGGATAATGGGTCCAAGCACAGGCAATTCCAATGTCACCACGGGACTAATCACCACATCGATTGGAGCATACTCTTTTAACTGCTCCGATGGATACCCGTGAGGCTCATAATAGAGACTTGTGCCACTATCTAACTGTTTAATCAGATAGGCGTTTTCCTGCAAAAAAGGACCAATCGGTGCCCCCGGTAAGGCGCGGATTTCAATTTGGTCAGCGAGGGTGAAGGTTTGACCAAAGGCTAACGGTGTCACCTGAGTATAGCCCAACTCCTTCACCACTTTTGCGGCACTCTCTGAACCAACAACGGGGATTGTCTTGTCCAGCTTTGCCAATGTGGGTCTGTGGGCGTGATCCTCTAGTCCCTGGGATAGCACAATCAAGTCTATCTGATCAGGAAGCGCATCCAAGGCGGGAAGTTTGTCGCCTTTGAACAACCAGGGAAGATTGCCAAAGATTAAGGAATCCACAAGCCAGGGATCAATCAGGATGTGTTTTTGCCCGAGTTCGAGTAGCCAGCTATTGGCGCCGAAGTAGGTTAGGTGCATAGCAGTCCGACTATTATGATGAGGTCATCTCTCCCAATTGTAAAGTTTCTTAAAGTTTCTGCCCGTTGTTTAGGAGGTGCGAGGGGGCGCTGCTGACTTTTCACGGCATATAGTTTTGATTGTGTAGGGGCTCACTTTCACTACTATCTTGTTGATTGCACCCAGATGCAACTAAACCCGCCCCGACTTGATCCTTCGATTCAAAGGATCGGACATGGCGTATGACTGCGACTTGGTATCAGGTGTAAACAAATGACCCCTGACAAATAACGAATGACGAATGCTAGGGTAGAGACGGATACAGGGAAATCTACCAAAAGCGAGTCGGAACTGTTAAGCATTTAAACCCTACCGTAGGGTGGGCATTGCCCACCAACCCTAAGTCAGTACCATTCATCGATACCTAATGTAAATGCATGACAGTTTCCCGAAATTTATATCCGAGAATTAGCTGATTTTCCATGTCAACCCTAATCGAAAAATTACTTGCCGCAGGCTGGTGTTACGAAAGTAATCGACCCAGCCATAGTCATGAAAAGACCGAAATCTATAAAGATTGGGAGATTATTACATATCCCGAATTGGCATTGCATTATCTACCAACGGGAGAATATTTTATTGGTTCGACTAATCCCACCTTAGGGTCAAAAGTTTCCCAAGCTAAAATCGGCGTCATTAAGGCACTGATTGATTCATCAGACTAAAGTCACGCATTCGTAGAGGCGGGTTTAGCCACTCAGGTAAGTTTGTCAGGTAATAACTGATCAACAAAACCCGCCCTTATCCAAAAGCATTCGCGTTCTCATGTCTAGGTTCCACTCAAAATGAGCGTCGCCAACACCTATACATCAGCAAAAACTGGTTACTTGCCAAGAATGACGAATGACAACCTAATGATCATTATAAGAGCCTTTAAAAATACGCTCTTGCTGTTCTGGCGTAATCCAAGTCGCTCTAGCAAACTGGGTTCTCGGTGGTACGAACTGACCTTGAATCGGGTTATATTCCATAACTTCTCCCGTTTCAATTTCATAAACCCAAGCATGGAGTTGCAATTTACCAGCTTTGAGTCGAGACTGAATTACGGGGTAAGTGCGTAGATTTTCCAATTGGTTGAGAACATTCTCTTGAATAGAAGCATTTAGCAGATCTTCACCTTCATAGTTTTGGTAATGTTCCTTAATAATCCGCCGCGTCGCTTCCGCATGTTTGAGCCATTCGTAAACCATTGGCATTTCCTCTTCCAGCTTGCTGAGTTTCAGCAATCCTTTCATCGCGCCGCAGTGGGAATGACCACAAACAATCACATCTTCAATGCCTAACGCATGAATAGCATACTCAACGGCTGCACCTTCTCCGCCATTCGTCGCCCCATAGGGAGGAATAATGTTACCCGCATTGCGGATGATAAACATTTCACCCGGCTTGGTTTGGGTCATCAGATTGGGATCAATCCGGGAGTCTGAGCAAGTAATAAACAGAACTCGCGGATGCTGTCCTTGAGAGAGTAACTCAAATAGCTCCCGGTGAGCCGTAAAGTAATTGGTCTGAAACTCATGCAGACCCTTGATTAACTGTTTCATCGATCAACGTTTCCGAAGACAAGGGGACATCATTGTCTATGATCCCACACAAGTGTAAGCTGTCACGCATTTAATCTGATAGTTGAGGCTGACAGGGAAATAGGCGTACTTCAAAGACAAGGAGATCTCCTTAAATAGAGGAACCAATAACAAACCCCCTGATAACTCAGTCCGCGTTAGCGAAGCATTTTTTCCTGGAAAGCATCGAAATCATTGCTAGGCAAGAGTTTCAAAACCCAATTTCATCGAGTAAGTCGGTGGCGTCTTTCCAAGCCACCACTTTGCCATCTTTATACAGTTTTGCAATGAAAGGAGCCTGATTTTTTGAAATGAATTTCAGCATGGATGGTAAGGCATCTCGAAAGGCGGTCGCTGTTTCTTCTCCAGACAGTCTTTTCGAGGCAAGGGTGAACATCCGAATGCCTGCACGGGCTACAGCTTGGCGTTCTATGGTATTTCTAGCAATGCGTGCATCTTTTGTTAGGATAATCCAACCCCATTCTCCAACTTGTGGTATCCAGTCTTGATCCAAGGTATTTTGTGGAAAATGATCATCATGAATTTCGACGCTAACCCCTGTTTCTCTCAGCATTTCTAGAATGGGATGTTTTCCTAAGCAGCGATCAATGAAAAAGACGGTTGTTTTTGGCTTGAGATTCATGCAGCAACAGGGCGACTCACACAGCGTATAGCTTCCTCGATTTTCTCGATTTCACATTCATAGTCATCGGCAAGCTGTTGGTAAGAATCACCAGCATAAAATCGTTCGCCAATGACATCTACAGGAATTCCTGTACCTGCAATGACCATTCTACCAAAGGCAACACGCGGGTCTATCACGACAAAACGTGGGTTATTTTCTTCTTGATTGCGGGTGAATGGGAATAGCTTGAGGGCTAAACCTTGCTCATCGGATTCGATTCTTTCTAAGTGGGTTTCTAAGGCATTTTTTAGGATTCTTTTACCATCCTGTGAGGCATTGATAAGAGAGCCATAATGGTCAATGAATAAATCAACACCATCTGTATAAAATTCTTTATGTGCGAGGGGATGGCGGATATGAATTGTTTTGTTGATGTAATCTAATGCCGCTCTAACTTTTGCTAAGTCGATGTGATGATGTTGGCGGATAGCTCTGAGAACATGAATTTCAATTAGGTTGATGAATGTCAGGGTTAAGGGTATTCTTTTCTTAATGTCGATGACGGGTTCAAATTCTTTATTGCCGTCTGTAACTTTGTATTTATAGCCGACTGTCCAAGACCGAATGGTTGAGTATGGTATATTCAGGTAGCGGGATGCGTCCCCAGCCGAGTAAGTGGGAATGTCGCGTGGATCTTTACCGCCATAAATATCAATCATTGTGATGTTGTTTCCCCTCTATCTGTTTTTATTTTAAGCCTGAATGTCTCTGTTTTATTAAATCCTTAAGGTAAAAATAGTCAGGAATTACGCAGCTACGCTATCCATAGTGGTAATGGTGGGTTAAGCTGGGCTAACACACCTGAAGGGGTGACACAGTAATCGAAATCAAGATGAAAGTGAAGCCGAAAGCGTTCAAGAAGCTCGAACAGGCGCGAGATAGTTATCCAATGGTTATAGATGGATTACTCTAATGGCAACAAGATTTCAAATGTTGTACCTTTCCCTAACTGCGAATGCATTAATAACTTCCCGTCATGTTTCTCGGTGACAATCTGATGTGTAATCGCTAACCCTAATCCTGTCCCTTTACCGACTGGCTTGGTCGTAAAAAATGTCTCAAATATTCGCTCTTGAATATTGGGTGCTATTCCTGTACCATTATCACCAATTTGTACCAAAACCCAATCTCTTTCCTTCTCTGGTAACAGGTGAGTGCTAATCTCAATCTGAGGCTGCCATGAGCCAGACCCATTTCCGACTTTTTCTATCTTTTCATTCAGGGCGTCAATGGCATTGCTGATTAGATTCATGAAAACCTGACTAAGCTGACCGGATGAACAATTAACAAGCGGCAAATTTGCATAGTTTTTACTTATCCTGATCCCTGTCTTAATCCGATTATTTAAAATAATTAATGTACTTTCGATACACTCATGAATATTCGCAGGCTGATGTTTAGACTCATCCATGTGTGAGAAGTTTTGCAGACTACCAATGATTTTGGTTAATCGTTCTGAGCCTAATTTCATGCTAGTCAGTATTTTTGGCAAATCCTCTAAGATAAAGTCGAGTTCATGCTCCTCTTTTAGCTGACTTAAATCTTCTGATGGCTGTGAAACTTCTGCGGCGTAGGCTGTCAATAGCTCGATTAACTTAGCACAATAATCATCTAAGAATTCAAAATTCCCGGTAATACAGCCGACGGGATTCTTAATTTCATGAGCAATCCCAGCCACCATTTGTCCCAAACTTGCCATTTTTTCGGTTTGAATCATTTGAGCTTGAGTTTGCTCGTGCAGTAGCTGGGTGGTGAGTTCCTGAATTTGCGACTGAGCCACGAGTACTTGATGCACGTCTAATAAGCGATAGGTTCCTGGCTCGAGTTCGACAACAATCGGTTCGTATACGAATTTCGGTGTACGCTGAAGTGAACGGCGAGCAGCATCAACTATTTTTGTATCTCCTCGGAGGATTAAAACGTCTGCACTGACAAAGCGGTATAAGGAATGAAGGGGACGTTTCAAAAACAGTTCCAATCCATAAGGACGGCTCATTTGTTCCAAAAACTGCCTTCGCGAAATCATGCCGATAATTTTTCTATGTTGAATAAGAATAACTCCGGGTAATAGAGGATTTAATTGAAACGATTGAGCCACGTCTCTACCCGGTTGAACCGATTCCACCTGAAAGTTATAGAGATTGAGTTCTCGGATGGTGGAATCTAACGTCAGATTAGTGGTCTTGAGTTGAGGCAAGACGGATAGTTCGGGGTAGGTGTGTTGCAGAGAAACCATAAAACTATAAAATTAAGACTCTAACTTGTATCTAAACTCACAATTAGCCATTTTTCATTTGGTTTGTAAAATGATTTAATAGTTGGTTTATAGGAAATATTATAGAAAATGAAGATGCTCTGAAGGGTTAATAGCGTTTTAATAAACGATTAAACTTTAATAAAAACTAAGCGAAGAGAGAAAATTGATTTAATTTTGGCAGACAATCCCTGGTATAAAATAGAGACGGTTGAAGTTATCCATCAGAATTAAGACTAACGGGTATAGACAACCACGCGATCGCGTCCGGCGGCTTTGGCTTGATATAATGCAGCATCGGCGACTGCGGTCAAGGTTGTCGGTGATAGTCGTGGATTGGGAATAGTACTCGCCACACCCAGACTCAAGGTAACGCACTGACTCACCAAAGAGGTTGCATGGGGAATATTTAAAGTCCTCACCGCTTCTCCAATCCCTTGAGCCACCTGAGTTGCGCCCTCGATAGGAGTCAGGGGTAAAATGACTGCAAATTCTTCACCCCCATAACGCGCCACTAAATCTGCGGGTCGCTTAACTTGACGCTGGATAGCCGCCGCCACTTGTCGTAAACACTCGTCACCCGCCTGATGACCGTAAGTATCATTGTAGTATTTAAAACAATCAACATCACACATAATCAGCGATAGCCAAGAGTTTCCTACACAATGTTGTTTCCAACAGGTTTGTAAATAGTCATCAAATCGCCGACGATTAGCAACTCCTGTCAACCCATCCGACTTGGCGAGTTCTTCTAATTGCAGGTTGGCGACTTCTAAATCCTGATAAAGTTGCTTGAGTAACCGGGTGGCTAGTTCGTGAATATACAACTGAGCCACTAATAATTGATAAGCATCCAATATACGATAGGTTTGGGTGGTTAACTCCACCGCGATTGGTTCGTAGAGTAAGCTGGGAGGACGTTCTAAACAATGCCGTGCTGCTGTAACAATTTGGGTATCTCCGGTTAAAACTAACACCTCGGTTTGGGCAAAACGATATAGCGATTTGAGCGGTCGCCGCAAAAAGAGTTCCAG
The DNA here is from genome assembly GCF_046565525.1 of Coleofasciculus sp. Taxonomy (NCBI): domain Bacteria; kingdom Bacillati; phylum Cyanobacteriota; class Cyanophyceae; order Coleofasciculales; family Coleofasciculaceae; genus Coleofasciculus; species Coleofasciculus sp. The sequence goes on from NZ_JBKHUP010000007.1 coordinate 116,269, forward strand.
TCCATAGGGACTGCTCATCTGTTCCAGAAACCGTCGCCGCGAAAGTATCCCCATAAATCTCCCCCGTTCAACTAAAATAACTCCTGGTAGTACAGGATTTTGTTGAAATATATGAGCCACTTCTTCTCCAGGTTGAGAGGCTTCAAATTGAAAGTTATAAAGAGGTAATTCTTGCAGCGTCGCATTTACACTCAATTGTTTAATCTCTGGATAAGAGGTCTCAAGTTGCGTAGATGACTGTTGTATAGAATACATTGATGAGTCCATCATGGTTCTCTCTTCTCTCTAGCAACTGTAAAAAATTAAACCTTAACACCGACTTGCAAATAGTTCGGACTTAAATTATACAGTTTTTAGGGGATAGATTGAAATTAAGTTAAGCCCAAAAATTAAGGTTAAGGTTAGGTTATAATAAAGTAATCAATCGTTGTTTTGTGACCCAACTCGTAAAGATTTGGTTATAGGATGGATTTTTACCGGATCAACTTAGCAGGTCAGTGGGGTCGAGGGATGAGACCCCACCCAACAAACCTGATAAGGGTAGAAGGGTAAAAGGGTAAGATTTTTTTGTGTCGGCGTGCCAGAATCAGTTCAACCCAACCGACAACAGTAAAAGCTTGATTAGGTTCCCCACAAACCAAATAGCCGATGGGGATGTTAGCCTAGATCAACAATTGATCTTTCAAAAGGATTAGTTGTCCATTCATGTCGTCAGGAACCCCACGGCTATAAGCCGGAGGCATCGAAATTGCCTATACCTGACCAGCCTAAGACCTACGAGGTCTACGTTACGCCCAAGAGTTAAAGTTCCTACCTTGGGATGCGTTCGCGTAGCGTGCGCGTAGCGCGTAAGCCAGTCCCATGCTCTAGAACTCCAGCATTAAACAGGCTTATAGGGTTAAACCAGTGTGTTGGAGATAGTACCGAGGCGTAACATTGGCGAGGCTAACGTCACCCCTCCAAACGGGAGTTCGGGGCAACCATACCCCACCCATATCGTACAGGTTGAAAACACGAGTCTGTAATTGCCCAGACGAAAGGTGAACGCAATACATCGAACGAGGTAAGTAAATCCAAGGCGGTAGGGGTTTGTACAGACGTAGCATGCTACGTCTGTACAAATAATGCAGTTTTGTACACGGGAAATGGAGCCGATGCACTTCCCAAAAAGGAAGTCCTGTCGGACTGCTATTTATGTAAGGGAACGAATTCCTCCCCATACATAAATGACAGGGGTTTCCATTCGCCCCCTTACCAACCCCGATTTTCGATGAATAAAGTTGTCGTCGGTCTATCCGGTGGAGTTGATAGTTCAGTTGCCGCCGCTACCCTACATCATCAAGGCTATGAAGTCGTTGGTCTGACCCTGTGGCTGATGAAAGGCAAGGGTCAATGCTGTTCTGAGGGGATGGTCGATGCGGCGTTTATTTGTGAGCAACTGGGCATTCCCCATCATATTGTAGACACTCGTGAGGTTTTTCAGGCAAATATCGTCGATTATCTGGTTTCGGGTTATGAATCGGGAATCACGCCCTTGCCTTGTTCTCAGTGCAACAAAACGGTTAAATTTGGTCCGATGCTCGCTTATGCGCGGGAGACGTTAGGCATTGATAAAATTGCCACGGGTCACTATGGGCGGATTCGCTATGATGCTAAGAGCGATCGCTATCAGTTGCTGCGGGCGGTAGACTCTAATAAAGACCAGTCTTATTTCCTTTACGACTTAACCCAAGACTTACTCGCCGCTTCGATATTTCCTTTGGGCGAACTCCAGAAGACGCAAACGCGACAACTGGCGGCTGAGTATCAGTTAAAGACGGCGGATAAACCCGAAAGTCAGGACTTGTGTTTGGTTGAATCTCACGGTTCGATGCGGACGTTTCTGGATAAATATATTTCCCAAACCACGGGTGACATTGTGGATACTAATGGTAAGGTTTTAGGTCAGCATCAGGGAATTCACCATTACACCATTGGACAACGCAAAGGACTCGGCATTGCTGCACCTGAACCTTTGTATGTTGTGGCGATTGATGCTGGGGCGAATCGTGTTATTGTAGGCGATCGCACCAGTGCAACGCAACCGGATTGTACCGTGGGGCGAGTCAATTGGGTGTCGATTCATCCGCCCACGACTCCGATTCAAGCGTCTGTGCAAGTGCGTTATCGCAGTCGCCCTGTGGATGTGACAGTTATTCCCCTAGAGGGGAATCGGATGAAACTTGTTTTTGAGCAGCCGCAGTTTAGCATTACTCCCGGACAAGCCGCTGTCTTGTATGACGGGGAGATGCTGTTAGGCGGTGGAATTATTGAACGCAAGCAGGATGTAGTGTAGAGACGCGCCATGCATGGCACGTCTGGGATATGGGGGGTTGTTCTGTAGGGTGGGCATTGCCCACCTACGGTAACTGTTTTGGCAATGGTTCAATCTGTCCATGAGTAGGCTGGGTTTCGTTCCTCAATCCAGCAAATTCTCTGGGGAGCGTAGCCTTAAACCAAGGGTACGGCATTGCCGTACCCCTACGGGAGAATTGATTGGGTAGGGACACGATACCATCGTGTCCTGATTTAGATTTCCTGTATCCGAATCGTTTATCAATCAACGGTTTTAGGCTATAGGCTCCATTGTCATCGGTAAAGACTATATCAGAGACAGGGTGCGATCGCCTGAACCTTTTCCGCTAAGGTTATAGTCTAAGCTAGACCTTAGAGACGCTGTGTACCCCTACGGACAGGTGATGCATCCACGTAACTTGAGCGAACAGGTAACAGTAAAATGACCGCTTATACGATAGATTTTAACCCGATTATTCAGCTTACCGACGACCAATTTTTTCAATTGTGTCGGGCTAATCCTGAGCTAAAGTTTGAACGCAATGCCCAAGGAGAATTGATTATTATGCCCCCAACTGGCGGAGAAACCGGAAATCAAAACTTTGAACTGGTCATTGATTTTGGGATATGGAATCGCCAAACTCGATTAGGGATTGGGTTTGACTCCTCTACTTGTTTTAAACTCCCCAATGGCGCTAATCGTTCTCCAGATTTAGCTTGGGTAATACAGGAACGCTGGGATGCTCTGACTCCCGAACAACGAACCAAGTTTCCGCCGATTTGCCCTGATTTTGTGGTGGAATTGATGTCTCCTTCGGATACGTTAAAAGCCACGCAAGATAAAATGAAGGAATATATTGAGAATGGCGCTCGTTTGGGTTGGTTAATTGCGCCGGGAATGAGACGAGTGGAAATTTATCGTCCCCAGCAGGAGGTTGAAGTTTTAGAGACTCCGGCTACTCTCTCCGCAGAAGAGGTTTTACCTGGATTTACCCTAAATTTAAACTCTCTTTGGTGATTGTCAATCAGAACCCGAATGAGGAATGTGCGATCGCGCCCTTTACTATCTGTGTCTGAAACGCTTAATGAAGAGGTTATAGGCAGGCACATTTTTCCATCGTGATAAGTATACCAGAAAATCGTGCGATCGCGTCCTTCGTCGTCCAAGCTTCAGCCTTCAACTGAATGTCACGCTCAGATGAGGCTGGTGGGCAATGCCCACCCTACGGTATATCAAAGGTTTTGGCGCTCCCAAAATGCTTATTCTAGTGCCATTTGACAGTAGCTTGCTTCTTTTCGGGAGTGAGTATGACATAAGACGAATAATTGCCCTGAACCCATAAAGCAGATTATTTTGGAGATGCAGTTGACGCATAAAGGGAAAGACATTGAGTAAGCATTCGGATGGAATCGCCCCTCATGGGGGTCAACTTATCAATCGCATTGCCTCAGAACAACAGCGCTCGGAATTTTTGGAGAAAGCGGATTCCTTACCCAGGGTGCAACTAGATGCCTGGGCAGCATCTGATCTAGACTTAATCGCGATTGGTGGATTTAGTCCCTTGACTGGGTTTATGGAGCAAGGGGATTATGAGTCAGTCGTCGATAATATGCGTCTGGCGAACGGTTTACCTTGGTCTATCCCAGTTACTCTATCCGTTAATGAGGACATTGCTGAACCATTAAAGGAAGGCAGTTTAGTGCGTCTGGATGATCAGGATGGGCGCTTTGTCGGAGTTTTAGAACTCACGCAAAAGTATCGCTATGACAAAAAGCGGGAAGCGGTGAATGTTTACCGCACGGATGAGGAAAAGCATCCGGGTGTCAAGGTGGTTTATAACCAAGGGGATGTAAATCTGGCAGGTCCCGTTTGGTTATTACAACGGTATCCCCATCCCCTGTTTCCTAAGTATCAAATTGATCCGGCTCAATCTCGGATGTTATTTAAGGAACGGGGATGGAAAACGGTGGTGGGTTTCCAAACTCGTAATCCCATCCACCGGGCGCATGAATATATCATTAAGTGCGCCTTGGAAATTGTTGATGGTTTATTCCTGCATCCCTTAGTGGGTGCAACCAAAAGCGATGACATCCCCGCCGATGTGCGGATGCGTTGCTATGAAATTATGATGGATAACTATTTCCCTAAAAACCAGGTGATTTTAGCGATTAACCCAGCCGCTATGCGCTATGCCGGTCCAAGGGAAGCCATTTTCCACGCGATCGTGCGTAAGAATTACGGTTGTACTCATTTTATTGTGGGGCGCGATCATGCGGGTGTGGGTGACTATTATGGAACCTACGATGCTCAGCATATCTTTGAGGAGTTTGAGCCGGATGAGTTGGGGATTATTCCGCTAAAATTTGAACACGCTTTTTACTGCGAAGTGACGGAGACAATGGCAACAGCCAAGACAAGTCCTAGCACTCCAGATCAACGGATTCATTTATCAGGAACTAAGGTACGGGAATTGTTGCGTAAAGGGGAGTTACCGCCGCCGCAGTTTTCTCGCCCTTTAGTTGCGGCGGAATTAGCCAAGGCGATGAAGGTAGAAGAGTGATATTCTCTCAGTTGGGTTTGGAGTTTGTAGTTTGTAGTAAGGGCTTTAGCCTAAGATTTTATTAGGTTTCCTTGGCTTCACCCTCATCCCCTAACCCCCATTGTTGTAAGGGGAAGAAACGATAGTAGTAAAACCCGCCCCTACCGTGTTTGCTGATAACGCGGCGAACAAAGGGTGTTTGTAACATCTCGTTACGATTGACTTGGCGCGATCGCACTCTAACTGCTGAAAATAGGGATAGGGTTCATCGGTCTAGACTGAGTAAGCCATGAACCCTATACCATCTACAATGAACGTCTGAGTCAAGGAGTACCCGCCTAATGTTGCCATACATCCTCGCGTTAGTTATCGGTCTTGGTAGCTTTGCCTATTACATGGCAGCATTCTTTTTTCCCGAAGTCCACCGCAAAAGCGACTTCTTCTGGAGTGGTGTAGGATTTTTCTACGCCCTCGTCTTGTGGGTGTGTGGGGGAAGGATTACTGGGGCGGTACTCCTGAGTCAAATCGCTAGTGTATCTCTGTTGGGGTGGTTAGGCTGGCAAACCCTGATGATGCGGCGACAGTTAGCCTTACCCGAAGCCCAAACGGAAATTTCGCCCCAGGTTCAGAAAAAAATAGCCCGTTCTGGCATATTCCAATTGGGCAAAAGCGCAGTTATTCAACCCGTCGCCCGTGTGTTCAGTAAAAAGCCAGTGACGCCAACCCCAGTCGCGACTGAACCGGAACCCATAACTGAACCAGTCGTTTCAGAGACGGAAATCGCAATGGCAAAAACGGAAATTGGAGAACCTTTTCCGGAGACAGTTACGCAGATAACTGAACAGGTGCAACCTCCATCTGAAGAAAACGATGTCCCCTTGGCTTCTCCCACAGGGGTAACCGAGGAAACCCCAGAAGAACCCGTAATGGCGGATATCACCGAATCCGTTGAAGTCATGGAAACAGGGGAAACAACGCCAACTGAACTTGTAGAAGCACCGGCTGAGGAAACAACGCCGCCAGAACCGATAGGGGAATTTGCGCCAGAGGAAACACCTGTAGCTGAGACACCTGTAGCTGAGATATCTACAGAAGCACAGAAATTAACTGAGACACCTGTAGCCGAGACACCCACAGAAGAACAAACCTTAACTGAAACACCTGTAGCCGAGACACCCGCAAAACCCGTCCAGAAACAACCCAAACAACGCCAGGGAATTAGCGGCTTTTTCAATAATCTCTTCGGAAAAGGTAAATCGAAACCCGCTAAAACAAAGAAACCTCAGACATTCCCAGAGGATACCTCCACATTACCCGAACCAGAAATCCCTGAATTCAGTCAGCCAGACACCCTATTCCAGGAGTCTCCAACTCCGAGTCAGGAGATAGAAGAGACAGCCGCAGGGGAGGAAACCCAAACAGTTGACACTACCTTCGGGGAACAAACACAGCCACCGGAACCGGAACTCCCGCAAAACCAAGACACCCAACCCCCAGAAACCCCAGAGGAATTTACCATCCAGGAGACTAAACTCACCGACTCCGAACCCCTCAGACGCCCGAATCCCCCTGAACCCGAACAGGTAGACGCAGCGAACCAATCGGCGGAACCTGAATCCTCAGCAGTCGAAGACATCCCAGTCGCAGACATTGCCCCAGAAGCACCATTATCGCCCCCCGCTGAACCCATTGGTGAAGGTGATCCCCAAACCAGACAATCCCCAGATTCACAAAATCCTCCCTCATTCAGTTGAAATGATGGCAAATTCTCACCCATAATGTAGGGATACATAACGCTCCCTATTGTAAAAAGGGATAATCGGGAAATATCCCCACAATCTAAGTACAACCACTAGCCAACAGGTCGAACTGTGACAGAAGCTAAATCCTACAAAGACACCGTAAATCTGCCCCAAACCCAATTTGATATGCGGGCAAACGCGGTCAAACGGGAACCGGAACTGCAACAATTTTGGCAAGACCAACAAATTTATCAGCGACTGTCACAGACGAATCCCGGTGATATTTTTGTCCTGCATGATGGTCCCCCCTACGCGAATGGGGCACTACATATGGGACACGCCCTAAATAAAATTCTTAAAGACATCATCAATAAATATAAACTGCTGCAAGGGTATAAAGTTCGCTACATTCCTGGCTGGGATTGCCATGGCTTGCCCATTGAACTGAAAGTCCTGCAAGCAATGGACCCAGAAGACAGACAAGCCCTAACCCCGATAAAACTGCGGCGCAAGGCAAGAAAATTTGCGCTAAAAACCGTTGAGGAACAACGCCAAGGGTTTAAACGGTATGGCGTTTGGGGAGACTGGGACGATCCTTATCTTACCTTAACCCCTGAATACGAAGCCGCTCAAATTGGCGTCTTCGGTCAGATGGTGCTAAAAGGCTATATCTATCGGGGAATGAAGCCCGTTCATTGGAGCCCAAGTTCCCAAACCGCCCTAGCCGAAGCGGAGTTAGAATATCCAGAAGGACATACCTCCCGCAGTCTTTATGCTGCATTTCCCCTGACTAAAGCCACAGACGCGGTGGAAGCTAGGCTAAAACCCTATTTAGTAGATTTAGGTGTCGCCATCTGGACAACAACCCCCTGGACAATTCCCGGTAACTTGGCGGTGGCGGTAAATCCAGAACTGACTTATGCGGTTGTGGAAGTGTCTCAAAAATCGGCAAGTCAGGATACTGAGAAATCCTCGAAGCCAAGTCAGACAAGGGCAAAAGGCTTTGCCCCAGTTCCAGAGGAAGAGGCTTCTGATGCTGAAGCATCAGCCAACCCAGAGACGGAAGCCGAAGGATTTAAATACTTAATCGTGGCGGCGGAATTAGTGGAACGCCTCTGTCAAACTCTGGACAAAAATCTAACCGTTAAAACCACCCTGAAAGGGAAAGAATTAGAACATTGCACCTATCGTCATCCCCTATTTGACCGGGAAAGTCCGATTGTTATCGGTGGCGATTATGTAACCACGGAATCGGGAACCGGATTAGTCCATACCGCACCGGGTCATGGTCAAGAAGATTATATCGTGGGTCAGCGCTACAATTTACCGATCATCTCCCCCGTGGATGAAAATGGGGACTTTACCGCCGAGGCGGGACCCTTTGCGGGGTTAAATGTGTTGCGAAATGCCAATCCTGCGGTGATTGACGCCCTGAAAGAGGCGGGTTCTTTCCTCAAAGAGGAAAACTATGTGCATAAATATCCCTACGATTGGCGCACTAAAGAACCGACTATCTTTCGGGCGACGGAACAGTGGTTTGCTTCGGTGGATGGTTTCCGTGAGGCGGTAATGCAGGCGATTAAGTCAGTGAAGTGGATTCCTCCCCAAGGAGAAAACCGGATTACCGCTATGGTGTCGGAACGTTCCGATTGGTGTATCTCTCGCCAACGGAGTTGGGGTGTACCGATTCCCGTATTTTATGACGAGGAAACTAATGAACCCCTGCTGACGGAAGAAACCATCGCCCATGTACAAGAGATTATTGCGGAAAAAGGGTCTGATGCGTGGTGGGAACTGTCGGTGACTGAATTATTGCCCAAATCCTACCAGAATAATGGTCGCACGTACCGTAAAGGTACAGATACCATGGATGTCTGGTTTGACTCTGGTTCTTCTTGGGCGGGAGTTGTCCAGCCGCGTGAGGAATTATCCTATCCGGTGGATATGTACCTGGAAGGCTCGGATCAACATCGGGGTTGGTTCCAATCCAGTTTACTCACCAGTGTGGCGACAAATGGCTGTGCACCCTATAAGTCAGTATTAACTCATGGCTTTGTTCTGGATGAACAAGGACGCAAAATGAGTAAATCCGTGGGTAATGTGGTAGATCCAGCGACGATTATTGAAGGGGGGAAGAACCATAAACAGGAACCCCCCTACGGAGCAGATATACTGCGGCTATGGGTGTCCTCTGTGGACTATTCAGTAGATGTCCCCATTGGTCAAGGGATACTCAAGCAACTTGCCGATATTTATCGCAAAATTCGCAATACAGCACGGTTCTTATTGGGAAATCTCCATGATTTTGATCCGGGCAAAAATGCGGTGGCGTATGAACAGTTACCGGAAATCGATCGCTATATGTTGCACCGGATGACGGAGGTGTTTGGCGATGTGACGGAGGCGTTTGAAAGTTATCAGTTTTTCCGCTTCTTCCAAACGGTGCAGAATTTCTGTGTGGTGGAGTTGTCGAACTTTTATTTGGATATTGCCAAGGATCGTCTTTATATTAGTCACCCGGATTCGGTACGACGGCGCAGTTGTCAGACGGTATTAGCGATCGCACTGGAGAATTTAGCCCGATCAATTGCCCCTGTATTATGCCATACAGCCGAAGATATCTGGCAATACCTGCCCTACCCGACACCCTATAAATCGGTGTTTGAGTCGGGATGGGTGCAGTTAAATGAGAGGTGGCAAAAGCCGGAATTAGTAGAGAAGTGGACAAGGTTACGCAATATCCGCACCGAGGTGAATAAGGTGTTAGAGCAAGCTAGGGCAGAGAAGATGATAGGTTCTTCCCTAGAAGCGAAAGTGTTGCTCTATGTCCCCGATGCTCAATTACGAAACCAGTTGCGGAAATTAAACCCCAGCGGGATTCCGCGCCTGTGGCTGCAAACCCCGAAACCTGAACTGATGATGGCGCAGGAAGCAGAAGCCTCACTGACACCCGAAACGCTCCCCTCAAAGACAGGGGAACAGGGGTGGAATGTTAATCAGATTCTGTCTAATCTATCGGTGACGCTGGGTAAAGCCTTGAGCGAAAATCAGCGATTATGGTTAACGGTGGGGGTAGCGTTAGCTGTACCCATTACCCTAAAAGTAACGGCGACGGTATTAGAATCGCTCGCACACCTCCCCTTATTGGCTGATATGTTGCAACTGGTGGGAATTGGCTACAGTGCTTGGTTTATCAATCGCTATTTACTCCGCGCACCCAGTCGGCGAGAATTAGCCCAGAAGGTGCGATCGCTAAAAACAGAGGTATTGGGTGAAGCTTCTGTTCAACCTGAACCCGAAACGGTAGAACCCGCCGCCGCACCCCCAGCACCAGCTCCACCCCAACCCCAACCTAGAATTTTAGGCGAACGGTTTACGGTTCTCAGTAACGGGGTGGATGAGTTACGTTATCTGTTTTTAGCCTCCCAAGTTGAGGTATTAGATTCCCCTGATGGGATGGAAAATGTCAACTATCGCAGTCAGTCAGATCTCGTCTGGGTGGGGGTGGTTAAAGCAGAAGGCGAAAAGTGCGATCGCTGCTGGAACTATTCCACTTATGTGGGTAAAATAGCCGAGCATCCCACGATTTGCGAACGGTGTCGGGCGGCTTTAGCGGGTCAATGGTAAAGTATTTGTCATTCGTCATTCGTCATTCGTCATCAAAAAAATGGTAGCGTTTGGCGGCTGATGCTCGAATGATGAGCTGGATGAGAATAATAATCATCCCCAGGAGGAGCTGGGGAGATTTGTGCGATCGCGTGAAATCATCTCTTCTCGCTTCTCGAATCCCCGGAATCAAACCGATGATCACGAATAAACCTTCTGCCCTCTGAAGAACTGGGCGTGATCGGCAGATGATTATATATAGGGGTTAGAAACTGTAACATAATCCCCGATCATACCTACTCATGTCTATTCAAAAATGAGTAGGTATTTTAGTCGGAA